>NZ_JBKHUP010000057.1:0-53162 GCF_046565525.1 Coleofasciculus sp.
TTGAGTGGGGTAGAAGAATCACTTTTTGAACTCGCTGAACAATTTAGCCAACTCCAGCAACAGTTCCAGAATCGTCCTGAACTCCAAGAAATCGACCAATCTCAACGTGCGATCGCTCACTTGAGTGAACAACTGGATACTCTGAGCATCCGTTTGGATCACTTACCCACTGTTCCAGAGGTAGACTTAAGTGCGACAGCACAAACCCTTGCTGAGATTACCGGTCAAATTGAAACTTTAAGCGAACGGGTGAATACCCTATCCACTCCCACAGAAACGGATTTGAGTGGGGTAGAAGAATCACTTTTTGAACTCGCTGAACAATTTAGCCAACTCCAGCAACAGTTCCAGAATCGTCCGGAACTCCAAGAAATCGACCAATCTCAAACCGTTATTGCTCGTCTGAGTAAACAACTCGAAACCCTCAGCACTCGCTTGGATCACTTACCCACTGTACCAGAGGTAGACTTAAGCGCGACAGAACAAACCATTGCTGAGATTACCGGTCAAATTGACACCTTAACCGAACGGGTGAATACTTTATCCACCCCGACTCAAACCGATCTAAGCGGAGTCGAAGCCGCACTTTCGGAACTCGCTGAAGAATTTAGCCAACTCCAGCAACAGTTCCAGAATCGTCCGGAACTCCAGGATATGGAGCAATCGCAAATCGTAATTGCTCAACTAGCTGAACAACTGGAGACGCTGAGTAGTCAGCTTAACGAAATTTCAGCAGCGCCAGAAGTAAACTTGATGGAGATCGGATCAGCGATTATTGATGTTCACAATCGCCTCGATGAGCTAACGGCGCGTTTCGAGCAACTTTCGGGGATACCCGACATTGAACCCAATCCGGTAGCACCCACCCTCTTCGATTTAGTAGAAGAGGAGATCGTTTCACCGCCACCCCCCATACCTACAATTCCTGCTGTAGAACAAATTGAGCAACTTCCAGAAAATGAAGCGATCGCACCGCTTACGGATAAGCTTAAATCCCTGAACCAACAGTTTCACAATCAGCCAGCCACCCAAGCTGTTGAGGGATTAAAGATGATGCTGATCCAGTTAACGGATCAGATCAATATCACGACATCTCGTTTAGGTAGTTTGCCAACGACACCAGAGATTGATCTGAGTCAGTTAGAAACAACGATTACAGAGGTTCATGTTCAACTCGACGCCTTCAGTCAACAGCTCAATGATCGACCAGAAGTCCAAGCCATTGAGCAATTACAAGAGGCGGTCAATCAGCTTGGCGAGCAGATTTATACTACCTTGGTGCAGTTAAATGAGAAATCAATGTCTGCTAAGGAAAAAGACGACGCTCTCAAAGACATCGATTTTCAGTTGGATGCGATGGAGTTGTGTCTAGAGAATTTACCAATGCTGGCTGAGTTAGAGGTCAGTGGGGTTGAAGCCGCGATCGCCGCGATCGAGGAACAGCTTGACAATTTAACTCAAACCATCGCCGAGAATCAAGCTGCACTCTTTGAAGTTGATCTCAGCGGTGGAGAGGAGGCGATCGAAGATATTAATCGTCAGATTGAGGCGCTCAATCAAAAAATCAGTTCCCAATTGGATAAAGCAACGATTAAACAAGTAGAAGACGCGATCGTTCAGCTCAAAAAACAGCTTGAGGCGGTAACGTTTAAGCTAGAAACTTTGCCCGTGGCTGCGGATGATATTGGCTTTGGTGGAGAAGAACCAGACATCTCTGATTTACAGTGGTGATTGTTGATTGTTGATTGTTGATTGTTGATTGGTAATACCAAATCCGAGTTAGTCACCCCATTTATAATCTAGTCCGCGCAGGCGGACTTTGTTTGTGTAGCCGTGACTTCTAGTCGCCCAGGCAAAAAGGGGGTTTCAAAGGCGGATTTGGTATAATTGGCGATTGGTAATTGGCGATTGGTAATTGGGCGAAGCATTCGCGTTTAGATTTGAATAGAAAACCGATAGATCTGGGCGCGAATGCTTCGCCCCTACACTGTCACCACCTGGGTAATAAATGTCTCCACTAATGGGACTTGGAACCGATAACAATCTCCCACCTTTTCCAAGATTTCTTTGCGGATGAGGCGGCGGATGGTAGATTTAGGGCTGGGATGAGGGGTTTGTTCAGTTATTAGATGTTCCAGGACTTCTTGTTCTGAGTCACTTAAACTTTTCCATAATTCTCGAAAGTACATCCCGCCTGTTTCTATGGCGATGGGAATACAAATTTGGACATCATCGGGGGTAGCCAGTCGCCGTTTCTCCCGATTCAGGTGATCGACGATAACGGTACAAAGGAGTTGAACCAGATAAGGTTGACAGCGCGTGGCTTGGATAATCTGGCTCACAGTAAGGGGTTCATAGATTTTAGGAAAATCTGCGATCGGTTTTACAATTAATTCCTCGGCTTCGGGTTTTTGCAGATAGGAAACACGCAGGGAACGAGTATTAATTAAATAATCACTCCAGTAGGGTGAGGATAGTTGCTGGATTCCATTTCATGACTCACACGATTCAGGATTGGTAAACAAGTTTCACCCTGTCTGTTCATCCGTAATTCTATAATAATATTCATCTGAATTGCGCGAATACGGTTTGAGGTTACGGGATGCAATCGCACTTCATTCTATGACTTATTATTTATATCTAGTCTTTATCCTAATCTATCCCGATTTCTTGTCTAATGGCTTGAGACTCCTCAAAGAATTCTCTGGCTTTCTGTTCTTGTCCCAGAGCGCGGTAAGTTAATCCTAAATTGTAGAGGGTGAGCGCTTCGCTGCTTCTATCACCGATTCCCTGAAAAATCGATAAAGCCTGCTGACACAATTCAATCGCTTTCTCGTATTGAGAGAGTTCCCTGTAAGCATTTCCTAAATTTCCGAGAGAATCAGCGACACCTTTTCTATCACCGATTTCCTGAAAAATCGGCAAAGCCTGCTGATACAATTCAATCGCTTTCTCGTATTGGGAGAGATTATTATAAGCTATTCCTAAATTCATGAGGGAACCAGCTTCACTTCGTCTATCGCCTATTTCCTGAAAAATCGATAAAGCCTGCTGATACAATTCAATTGCTTTATCGTATTGGGAGAGAACATCGTAAACCACTCCTAAATTTATGAGGGTATACACTTCTCCTTTTATATCGCCTATTTCCCGAAAAATCCATAAAGCCTGCTGATACAATTCAATCGTTTTCTCGTATTGGGATATATTTCTGTAAGTTACTCCCAAATTCATGAGAGAATACGCTTCACCTAGTTTATCGCCTATTTCCTGAAAAATCGGCAAAGCCTGCTGATACAATTCAATCGCTTTCTGATATTGGGATAGACGAGTGTAAGCATTTCCTAAATTTCCGAGAGAATACGCTTCACCTAGTTTATCGCCTATTTCTTGATAAATCGATAAAGACTTTTGCCAAGACTCAATCGCTTCCCGAAATTGACTCCTTTCTAATTGCTGAATTCCCTGCTGGTATAGTCGATCGGCTTCTGCTTTTGAGGTATCCTGGGTTTGGGCGAATACGGGTGAGACAGCCAAGGAATTGGGGAGTTCAGTTAACGTAACAGTTAATCCGAGAAGGGTGAAAACTGTTAGCGTGAGTTGGGGAAATAAGCGAATTCGAGTCATAGTAACGGATAGTACTTCTGTAAATTATTTAATATCTCGCTTGCTTAGCATTCAGCCTTTGTTTATTAAGTCTGACAGTTAAGGGTTATTTTATGCCAAAGAGGAATGCGAGGAAAGAAAACTTAAAATGAGACTTTTGTCAAGTACAATTTATACCAAATTAGATGAGCTTACCCTGGTCCGTGTAGGTGGACGAAAGGTAAGTGTAACAGCGATTTTAATCGCCGTAGCAAAAGGGGATAACTTAGTGCCTACTATAAACAATTTAAAAACAGGACAAAATATGAACCCGTTTTAACGGGTTTTAGCTTTTAGCCCGTAGACGCGGAGCGGCTTCTCTTCGAGTACTTTAGTTCAGGGCTTTTATCCCCCAACTGCATCTTTTACGCGCTGTAATAACTCCTCAAACGGCAACACCTTCAATACAACTAAAATCGCCACAACTAAAATAACCATCCCGGCAATCAAATTACTGGTATCATCCAACTTATCCCCCACAAATCGCGCCATCTGCCCCAATTTCATCGGCAACCACAACAACAAACGCACCGGACGCTTTAACCGCCGCATTGTCACCCCTGAATGAGGAACCCGTTGGGCTTCCTGTTCAAACTTTTGCCTTGCCCATTCATCAGGACGACTGTGTTGCTGCGCCTCCCATAACCAACATCCTGCCAATTGTAATAAAAATGGATGTCGTCCGCCCCAAGCCAATGCCAGTTTCTGTCGTTCTGGACTCAACGCCTCCGTCGCCCCCTGTATTTTATTTTCCGGTAAGCGCATCAAATCCGTTGCTTCGGTTTCCGTAATTCCGCCCACTGGCAAAACCTGACCCACATTAAAAAACGATGAGAGGAATCGATACTTTCGTTTATAAACATCCAATTTTTTATAGGACGCAATCACTAACATTAAGGCATTACGATCCATCAACGATCGCAAATTATCATAAAAATCATCTGTAAACTCGTCAGGTTTCGCTAAAAGTTCCTCAAACTTATCCAAACACAACACAGGCAAAACATTCTCCGCTTGCCAAGCTTCAATTGCCGCTGAAAAGCGCTGCCGATCTAGATTCCCCGCTTGTAACGGTGCAACTAATGCCGGATTTCCTTGTACTACAGGGCGATTGAGTAACGCTTGGGCAACTGCCTGATAAAAAATGGTTTCTTGCCGACATTGTGCTGCTTGCAATGATAAGTAAATTACTACATAATGCCCAGGATTTTTGCCAGCACCCTGAACTCGTTGTTCGCAGGTCTGAAAAAAGTGATAGAGTAAAGACGATTTGCCAATCCTATGTTCTCCAACCACATTAATACTCGTTGGTTGAGCATTAACCAGACGCGACGTAATAATATCCAATTCTTCTCGCCGCCCGACAAAGAATTGGGGGTCAGTAATCATTGACCCCGCACAAAACGGGCAAGATTGCTGGGATGAGTTCATAGGTGATTTTAGATGGGTATACCTAAATTACTCAAAGGGAACAGGAAACAAGGAATACCTAATTTATACCAAATCCGGGTTGATTACCCCCTCTATAATCCAGTCCGCGCAGGCGGACTTTGTTTGTGTAGCCGTGACTTCCTCCTCGCCCAGGCAAAAAGCTAGCAAAAAGGGAGTAACGACAGTTATTGTGTGGTTATCGGGGCGGGTTTAGTCACATCCCTTGTACAACCGAAAAGATAGCGGTGAAACCCGCCCCTACACACGCGCCAGGTTTACTCGAAGGAAGGTCACGCGCCATGTCCGACTAGCGAAGCGGAGGATCAATGTCGTGAAACGTCAGATTTGCCTGAGTATCTTAAAGGAAGAAACAGAAAACTTCACTCTAGTTGAAAAGGTTCTAATAAATGAATTCCATCCAGAACTCGCACTAGCCAAGCATTAAATTGTACAATATTCTTGACCCCTAGCCAGTAAACGACAAACCCCGCTCTAACTAACTCATAACTGAGTTTATCTACTTGGTAGTGGGGGGCTTCACCGTAGAGAATAAATCCGGGCTGAACACCCCAGATCAGGGCTAGAGTTTTGGCTTGGTCAAAATCTAGGGCTTCGTAGTGACTCGGTAATAGAATATGTTTGCCGTTTAAGAGCAAACCCACTCGACCATCGTACTGCACACGAATCCATTGGTCTTTTGGAGGAATCCACTGAAAAAATTCCTCAATAGCCCACTCGTCTAGAAGGGTAGAGTTTGTGTAAGACATTGGACTAGATGTATCGCTTTGTAGCTTAGATCACTATTGTATTGCGGTCATCCGAAAAATGTATTACACCTTGACAATCGGTAACACAGGTAACAGCCAAAAAAGAAGTTTTATGGCTAATGCCTAATCGCCTCAGTAAAATGTCACTGGCTTAAGCTGGGTTCGTAGTAGGCACAAAGCGTGCCAGAAGCGCTTTAGCACTTGCTACAAACCTAGGTAAGAGTACTTATGACATTACCTCACCGCATCCTAATCGGTTAACTCTCTAAGTGTCAACTTTGATCGCCCCCCTGTCGCCAGCTAACTGGAGAATAGCCAAAGCCGCGCGATCGCACACGCCTACGTCCCCCAATAGCTCACGCATTTGTTGATAATTTGTCAGGGTTTGTTGACGTTTTTGGAGATCAAACAAAAGTTCCATAGCTTCTCGAACCAGATTTGCTGGGGTAGCATCCTCTTGCAATAACTCTGGCACAATTGAACGCATCACCACTAAGTTCGGGGGTGACATGAAAGGAATGGAAAACTTGAGGAAAGTACGGGCAATCCAGGAGGTCAACGGACTCACACGATAAAATACAACCTGGGGAACATTCAGAAGCGCCAGTTCCAAATTCACTGTACCTGATTTGGTAATCGCTAAATCGGCTGCTGCTAATACCTCGTGAGTTTGCTCACTCACCAAGGTAGCCTGAAGCCCATAGTCTTGTATCGCGGCTTCAATCGGTTTTCGATAGGCTTCTAGAGATAAGGGAATCCAAAAGATTGGGGATTTGTCATTCGTCCTTTGCCCTCCTGCTCCCTCTGCTCCCCCAGCTCCCTCTGCTCCCCCAGCTCCCTCTGCTCCCCCAGCTCCCCCCAATAACTTCCCTTGAAGCTGCTGGGCGGCTGAAAAGATAATGGGCATCATGTATTTGATTTCTTGATGTCTGGAGGCGGGTAAAAGCGCGATCGCAGTTTGGTTGGGTTGAATACCAAGAGCCGCTCTAGCTTGCTCACGATTGGGATAAGATTGGATGCGATCGACCAAGGGATGACCCACCCAATGGACAGATGCGCCTTTTTTTTCAAAATAACGGGCTTCTTCGGGAAATACCGCCAAGAGTTTGTCGGTCATTTCCACAATTGTGGCTGTATTACGGGGAGAGAGTGACCAAACCCATTCTTGGGGGGCGATGTAATACACCACAGGAACTTGGGGAAGCTGACGCTGAATAAATTTGCCAATACCGAGATTGGGTCCCATATAGTCAATCAGGACTACCAAATCTGGAGGATTATTCTGAAGGTATTGTTTGGCGCGACGCTGGATGGTTAAGGTTGGCAGAAAAAATGGCAGCGATTCTAATAGTCCGACTGAGCCAATCCCTGTAGTATTTCCTAATAATGTGGCACCAGAAAGCGCCATTTTGTCGCCCCCTAGTGCCACAATATTTAAGTCCAATCCTTGGTGAGTTGCCTGACGTTTCAGGGCGTCAATTAACATTGCTCCTTGCAAATCACCAGAGACCTCACCCGTACTGATAAAAATTGTTTTTTTAGTCATTCGTCATTCGTCATTTGTCATTTGTTATACCAAATCTCAGTTAGCCATCCCCGTAATAACCTAGTCCTTGTCAAGCGGACTTTGTTTGTGTAGCAGCGATTTTAATCGCCATGGCTTCTTGGACGGGGTATAGTAAAACCCGCCCCTACACACGCACTCCTCGAAGGTCATGAAGCGTCAAAACTCTCCCCTGTCTTGACTATGATTAAAACGACGACCCGCAATGGAACCACGCCGTCCAGCTAATTGCGATCGCTCTAAGAATAGGCGTAGGTGCTGTACCTGTTCATGGTCAGATATTAGATTGAGTTGTTCTAGGGCTTGATTGAAGGTGTAATCGGAACGGTAGAGCATCCGGAATGCCTTTTTTAAGTCTTCTAGGGACTCGGCGCTGATTCCTGCTCTTTTGAGACCAACTAGATTGAGCGATCGCACTCGTGCGGGGTTGCCTTCTACTAACATATAAGGGGGTACATCCCGGTCAATGCGGCTCATTCCTCCTACCATTGCCAGACGACCAATGTGGACGAATTGATGAATGCCTAAAACGCCACCAATGGTTGCTTTTGATTCAATATGAACATGTCCGGCTAAAGCAACGCCATTGGCGATAACCACTGAGTTTTCCAACACGCAATTGTGGGCGACGTGAACATAAGCCATTAACAGGTTACTATCCCCAATAACCGTAGCTTCTCCCGCACCCGTTGCTCGATTAATGGTGACATATTCCCGAATCCGATTATCATCACCAATCCTGACCCAGCTTGGTGCGCCATCATATTTTAGGTCTTGTGGCTCCAAGCCAATAGCTGCTCCGGGAAAGATTTGGTTTCTCGCGCCAATTTCCGTCGGTCCTTCTAGAACCGCATGAGCCCCAATCTTCGTTTGTGAACCCACTTTTACATTATCACCAATGACCGCATAAGCACCAATCTGAACTGTCGGATGCAGTTGGGCGCCAGGGTGGATTACAGCAGTAGGATGAATCAGTGTTGTTGCCATATAGCGATCCTATTTAAGTCGTGAACATGCTAGTTAGTCAAAGGAACTCGGAACAGGGGACATGGGACAGAAAATTTCCCAACTTATCTATAAGCTGTGAAGTTAATATAATCAAAATCGCTCCTAGAACTTCTCAAAAACTGTAACACCAGTCACCCCACAGACTAATAAAGCACGTCTGGAAGAAGACTTTTTGTCACCGCGTCTTGTTGTCATTTTGAGAGTGGGAATTATCCCTAGCGATCGCAGACTAAATTTCAGGTGTGATCATCTATGCTGACGCCCGTATTTTACAGTGCGGCAGGAGTAAGAACTCCAGGAGCGCTAACCCGAATTTGGGATAGCGCAGGTGCAATTTATTCGACCAGAGAAAACATCAATTCCCCTTCGGCAACTCGCTGATCGTCAACGACTGCACGAGCTTGCATCTTTCCAAAACGACGGCGCTTGACTGACACGAGTTCCGTTGTCATCACCAGTTGATCACCAGGTACGACAGGACGACGAAAACGAACCTTGTTAATGCCGGCAAAAACAAACAAGGCGTCATCCATATCAGCCATTTGTTTTAAAACAATGCCACCAACTTGAGCCATGGCTTCAACAATCATTACCCCTGGCATCATTGGGCGTCCCGGAAAATGTCCTTGGAAATAGGGTTCATTAAAGGTGACATTCTTGATGCCAACAGCTAGCTTTCCCGGAACATATTCAATAATGCGGTCAACTAAAGCAAACGGATAACGATGGGGCAGGATTTTATGAATGTCTTCAACCGTGAAAATTGTTTTGGTTGATGACTCAGACTGGGCTGGGTTGGCATTTTCAGTGGAATCATCGTGAGTGTTAACGTCAATCAAGGTAGACATGAGTAAATTAGGATAAAAATGAGTATCAGTGAGCGGCGGATGAGCAGTGACCCGTTGAGTGAATCTGTAAACTCATTAGAACTCCTCCGTTGTGGGAAACCCCGTGTCCCTTCGCTTCGCTTATCGGGCAAGCTTCAGACCGGGGAGGAACGCGCGGTAGCGGTTTAAGAAGCATACCCCTTTCGGGGTGGAGGGGTATGGTTGCCCCTCCTGTGAGGTATGGTTGCCTCAATCTCCTTTCGGGTAAAGTTAGCTTCGCCAATGTTATCGGTCGGTAACTATCCAAAAAGCACTGTTTCAGTGACCTTAAAACTGTTTAACTTTTCGGTTCTAGAGCAGTAGACTAGCTACGTATCTACGCACCATCTCTTGAACACTTGCCGATAACGTAGTCAGTTAAGACTTAAGCTGGTCAGAATGGCTTGTTAGACTTCTCTTTCAAGCCTCATGCCTTTAGGCTGAGGTTCCTGACCCATAGTTTAAGCGGATTTAATAGTGGTCTCTTACTTTCGCGTCCGCTGCACGAGGAACTTGGATGAGCTAGCGTTCAGTTAGCCCGTCGTGATCAATTGCCGATAACGGCTGAGGATTGATGACTGACATTCCAAGCGCCGATTTGTCGAGCCAGTAATCTCGCCAATTGAATATGCAGATTGTGACTGGCTTTGTAGGCGAGGAAGTGAGCGACAGGAAATTTCCCCAATAAACTCAAATCCCCTACTAAATCTAAAAGTTTATGACGCACTGGCTCATTTGAAAATCGCAAGGGCGGATTCAACCATCCGTGATCGTCGCAAACTAAGGCATTCTCCAAGCTACCGCCTTTAATTAAACCGCGATCGCGTAGCTGGTCAACTTGGTTGGCTAAACCAAAGGTTCGCGCCGGTGCGATCGCCTCCGCAAAATCCTCTTGTTCCGGTGTCCAGCTATACCATTGATTGCCAATGGCTGGGTTATCAAAATCAATCCCGTAGGTAAATCGGGTGATCGGTGCGGGTAAGGCGGCGACAAAGGCATCGTCTCGACAAACCCAGATGGGTTCCCCAACAAACATCGGGGAAGCTAGAGGAGATAGATGAGACGAGTTTTGGGGACATTCACTCTCCACAATACCTACCTCCTGAATCGCTTTCACCCAAGCCAGCGCCGAACCATCCAACAGGGGAACTTCTGATCCATCAATTTCAATACAAGCATTGTCCACTCCACTCCCTGCGAGGGCGGCGAGTAGGTGTTCTACTGTCCCTACTGTGACATCTGAGTCGGAGGAATTGATAAAATTCTCACAATTTTCAGCCTTCAATTGGGTAGAAAGCATTGTGCCAGAGACAGCCTCCACTCGCGCTGGAATCACAGGCTTCCCTGGCAGGTCAACTCGAACAAAATATCGTCCCGTCCCGGCTACAGCAGGCAAGATGCGAACAGTGGTGGTGATCCCACTGTGCAATCCAATACCTGATCGTTCAAAATTAGCACCCAAGGTGTAGTTTGTCATTTGTCATTCGTCATTCGTCATTCGTCATGGGGGAACTGTTGTTTGGAAAAGTGAGACAGTTTTGTGTAGGGGCGGGTTTTACTACTATCGTTTCTTATCTCACCCAGATGTAACTAAACCCGCCCCGACTGAGAGAGTAAAAACTGGTGCATTAAAAGCGTTCTCCAATACCGAAGTGGAGACGGCTTTCTCCGTCATCATTAAACCCATAATCCACACGAATCGGACCAAGGGGGGATTGGACTCGGATACCTACTCCATAGCCAAAGCCGGTGCCAGGTTTATCGCGAACGATCGCAGGTTCACCAGGTACATCATCACCTGTACCTAAATCGCTGGCAAAGTCAGCAAATAAAGCACCGCCGACTACAGAGATAATCGGAAAACGGTATTCTGCGGTTGCTTGAATAAAGCTGCGACCTGAACCCACTTCTCCCTCATCGTAACCGCGTACTGAGTTACTACCACCCAGAGAAAAGGCTTCGTAGGGAGGTAAGTCTCCGAGCGCGGTTCCAGCTTGTAAATTAAAGGCGAGGGCTTCGGCGCCTTCGGTGAAATTGGTAAATTCTACGGGTAAATAGTAACTGTAGCTTCCGCGCAGGCGACTGAGCAAGATATTCCCTTGACCGATGGGAATCGTCTGTTCGACTCCGAATCTGAGTAGAGAGCCACTTGTTGGTCGCAGAGGATTATTGCGGCGATCGCGCACAGCACCCAGTTGTAGGGTCAACAGGTCGTCTTTACCCTCTCCACTGAAGCTTAAATCATTACCCAATTCATCCTCTGGACTCAAGTCACCATCAGAGTCTCGAATCGACACGTTTTGATATTCAAATCCAGCTGATGCTGTCCATTCAGAGCGCCGATAGAGGTCACGGGATAATGGACGAGTAAAGTTGATTCCACCCCCAGTACGAACCACACGGGGACGGTCACCATTTTCCAGTTCGACCTCAGGATCACCGCCGTCGAAAATCAGAGAAATCGAGCGGCGTCGGAAGGCATTCACAGTATAGGATGTGCGGAAGGAATCGCCAGCAATCCAAGGGTCTGTAAAACGAAGGTCAAACAGTAGGGCGCGTTCTCCCACCTGGAATTCTGCTCCGAGGGTTTGATTATTACCACCGAGGTTTTGCTGCTGATAGCTAACCGTACCAAATAAGCCACTGGCAGAGCTGACTCCCGCCCCAGCCGCCAGGGAGCCTGTATTTCTCTCAATCACATCCACCACAACCACCACTCGCCGGGGGTCAGTTCCCGGAGCAAAGGAAAGGCGCACGTCGTCAAATAGTCCAAGACCAAACACTCGTCGCAAATCCCGTTCAGCAATTTCGCGGTTAAACACATCACCCTCATTGAGTTGCATCTCGCGGGTGATGATAAAGGGACGGGTGCGTCCACCAATAGGTTCGTCCCCTTCCGTGAGTAAGCGAATTTGTTGACCCTCCTCATCCAGTATCGGTTCTCCCTCTTCATCGAGATAGCGGACTGCAATCTCTTCAATCACGCCTTCTGCCACAGTCAAGGTGACAATGCCATCATCGTTGATATCTGAGGCATCAACGACTTGAGCTAGGTCATACCCCTGTTCTTCATACCATTCGTTTAACCTTTGAACGCCTTGTTGTAGGTCATTCAGGTTAAGAATCTCACCATATTGCTCTTGAAAGATAGTATCAACCACCTCCTGAGGCAAAACCCGCGCCCCGGCTTCTATGGGAACAGTATTCACCGCAACCTGACGCAGTACAGGGTTAGGTTCAACGACAAAGGTAATCCGCACGCCCAAGGGGGTATCTTCGGGTATAACGTCCACACTTCTGAACAAACCTGTAGCAAAGACAGCATTCACATCTTGCTGTAACTGAGAGCGAGTTGTTGCTAATCCGGGTCGGGTGCTAATCGCTCGAAAAATCTCGTTTTCTAGTTGTTCTTGCGGTCCGGTGTAATCCTGGAAGTTAATTAAGACTTCTGATACGAGAACTCGTGGTTCTGGCTGATTGGCGGGCGGCGTTGGTGAGTTAGTTGGGGGGACTTGAACTTGGACAGTTAAGGGAGGTGTAGGAGTTACCGTTGGTGCTGCTGTGGCATGGACGGCTTGATGATTTAAAGTGGGGGGTTGAATGGGTGTTAATTGTGTCGAACTTACCTCAATTGGATGAATAGCTGGGTTCTCTAGAATCGGCTTAGAGTTCGATTCTGCCTCACTTCTAGGATGGTCTTTTGCGGTATGGCTCGTTTCTGTGAGAGTTTCGTCGCTAATTTGAGCCAACCGAGGATGAGAATCCTGCTGCACCTTACCATGATTTGGGGGTTTAACCGAGGTTAATCGGGTTGAATTTACCTGAATCGAATGAATCGCTGGATTTTTATGAATGGGCTGGGAAATAGATTCTGTCTCACTTCCAGGACTCTCTTTTACCCCATCGGTTGTTTCTATCACCGTTTGAGCCGTTGTTGTTTCCGGGTGTTCTAGCGTCCCCGTTTTCTCATGTTCTCTTAACTCATCCCGTTGACTGCGGTCAAATACCAGGATGGGTGGGTCAGTCGTTTGCCCATGGCTAGGGGAGTTCGATAAACCGATGCTAGTTGTTACAGCGAGAATTGCTGTTAATAAAGGAGATAAGCGCATGATCCTCAGATTTTTTGACACGTCCACACACCACGTTGATTGCAAGAATTGCGATCAGCTGTTATCTGTTGTCCACTGCTTGTTAATGAGTTAAGCGATTGGCTGCTTAACCAGCTTGGTTAAGTTGATCGAGTAGCCTTAAACCTAAGCAGTCATCACTGAACCGATACAGGAAAAAATACCAGGATTTTTATCACCTCGCTTACTCTTGAGCAATTAAGTCTCCCAAGCCCAGCGCAGCTTCCTATACCCATCGGTTAACAAGCGTCAGAAAAACGCAGACACCCTAAACCTTACAGCCTTTTGCTCTGTGCCTTCTGTCTGCTGCCTTCTTGGGCTAGCACTCGCTCTAGAACTTGCTGATAGGCTTGTTCTACCTGTCCTAGATCCCGACGAAAGCGATCTTTGTCCATGACTCGCTGTTCTGGATCGGTTTCTCCTTGGTTCCACAAACGACAGGTATCGGGGCTAATTTCATCGGCTAAGAGCAACTGTTGGTTGGTATCAATGCCGAATTCTAGCTTAAAGTCCACCAGGGTAATACCGCAGCGTTGGAAAAAGGCAATGAGACTCTGGTTGACTTGCAGTGCTAGTTGTTCTAGCTGGTTGAGTTGGTCGGGGGTTGCTAGTTCTAGGAGTAATAAGCGATCGCGCGTTAGCAAGGGATCTCCTAATTCGTCCTTCTTATAGTAAAATTCCACGAGGGGCTTGGGTAGGACTTTGCCCAGGGGTAATCCAGTTTGTTGACACAGACTCCCTGCTGCAATGTTCCTCACCACCACTTCCACGGGCAAAATTGTCACTCGTTTGACCCGCATCTGGTTGGGGGTGGGACAGTCGATGAAATGGGTACAAATGCCAACAGATTCCAGAAACTCAAACAAGTGCGCCGCGATCGCGCAATTCATTTCGCCTTTGCCCACAATTTGACCTCGCTTTTGGGCATTAAAGGCGGTAGCATCATCTTTGTAGATGGTTAGGAGAATCTCTGGGTCTTCAGTTGGATAAAGGATTTTGGCTTTGCCTTCGTATAGTTTTTGAGGTTGAGACATAATCAGGGTTTACTCCATAGAATCCTCAACTATAATCTTTGATGGAGTTGAGGAGCGTTCAATCAGGATAGTACATAACCAGGAAGGCTCTCTCGTACTTAGGGTGATCAGGAAAAGTTATCGTAAAAAGCGACGGTGAAGACTCCCACGCTCTATAGCTGGGAGATGAAACCGAGCGGATCGTCCAGAGGCAAATTCATTTTGCCAGTCAAGTATTCCGGATAACATTTACGGAATAAGTGTATACAATAGGGACAATTGCAGGAGGTCGAGCAAGTGTTTACCCTAGTTTATGAGTTTAAGTTAAAACCAACTAGCGCCCAAATAGCCACCTTTGAAGAGTGGTTAGAGCAGTGTAGGAGAGTCTACAATTATGCCCTTTGTGAACGCAAGAATTGGGTTAACAGTCGTAAATGTCCGGTGAACGCTTGCTCGATTAAAGGTGAGTATGTCATACCAGCAGACAGAAAAGCACCTAATTACAATTCTCAAGCAGTAGCACTCACCCAAGCGAAAAAGAATATCCCTGAACTTAAGCAGGTACACTCACAAGTGCTACAACAAACCCTCAAGCGGTTACAACTAGCATTTGAGGGAATGTGGAAAAATGGGAGAGGATTTCCACGCTACAGGAAAGCTGGACAGATGCGCTCATTCCTATTCCCGTCAATGGGAAAAGAATCCATTCAAGGGAAGTAAGGCAAGCTGAAATCGCTGCAAAAAAAAGTGTCTAAAAAGCGCCTAGGGTCAAACAATCGCGCAAAAACACAAGCCAAAGTAAGCCGACTGCATGAGCGGATAGCAAACACCCGTAAAAACTATCATTGGGAGTTAGCCCATAACCTTTGTGACTGGGCTGACATGATTTTTGCCGAACAGTTAAATCTCAAAGGATTAGCCCGTGGAATGTTGGCTAAAAGCTGTTTAGATGCGGGTTGGGGTCAGTTTTTAGATATTCTCTCCCAATGTTGTTTTAAGCGTGGGGTATACTTCCAAAAAGTACCTGCCGCAGGCACAAGTCAAACCTGTCCCAAGTGCTTAAAGGAGACAGGCAAAAAGAAACTGTCTAAGCGAGTACACAAGTGTCAGCATTGCGGGTATACCTGTGATCGGGATGTCGCAGCCGCTCGCATTATAGAAATTAGAGGACTGGAAGCCGTGGGACGCACGGTGGTAAAGCTTTCCGAGGGTAAAGCCAACATCCCGGAAGATGTAAAACTCCGGCTCCCTGTGACGAAAGAATCTCTCGCGCTCTATAGCCGAGAGAGCGTCAAAGTTACTCAGATTAATATCAATGGTGCGGACTTGAAGGTTGGTGACCTCCATTAAGCGACCATCCCTAAAAGGTGGCGTGGTGAGGATGTCAAAGAATCTAATATCTAAAACAGAGACGTTCCAGCGGAACGTCTCTACAATTCCGCCCTAAATCCCCGCATGACCTAACGCTAAACCCGCAACCAGCATCCCCAGAACCAAAAACGGTTGAGCGCTGGCTTGATATTTCACATCATTTTCCAGGGGCGATCGCAGAAAATACATATCCTGAAATGTAATCTGAGGCACAATTAACAGCAACAGGATTGCCGCATAGAGATTTTGATGAATGCTAATTAAATACCCCGCAATCCCAGCTTGAAAGATATCAATCATCAGCACACAAATCCAAGCCGCCGTACCCACGCCAAACATAACCGGAATCGATTTCAGCCCCAATTGGCGATCGCCTTCCACACTCTTGAAGTCATTAACCACGGCAATTCCTAAACCTGCCAGACTATAAATCAGGGTAAGAATCACAATCGTCCAATTCAGATCCCCAAATAAAGCATGACCCGCCCACCAAGGAAGGGCAATATAACTCGCACCCAGGGCATAGTTTCCCAGCCAGCCATTCTTTTTCAATTTCAATGGCGGCGCTGAGTAAATATAAGCGAGAAACGCCCCAAAAAGCGTTAAACAGGTTAAAGTGGGAAACTCATGACCCACCCATCGATCCAACCCATACGCCACACCGATACCCGCCAGCAGCAGCACAACAATCTGAGTCACCACTTGAGGAACCGAAATTGCCCCAGAAGGAATCGGGCGGTAGGGTTCATTAATCGCATCCAATTCGCGATCATAAAAATCATTCAGGGTTTGGGTATACCCCGCCATCAACGGACCCGATAGTAACATACACGTCACCGCTCTCAGGATATCTTCCGGTGTCCAGGTATATCCACCGCCCGACGCTGCGCCACACACAACCCCCCAGATTAGAGGAATCCAGGTAATCGGTTTCATTAACTGGAGACGAATTTTCCAGATAGATTTTTCACCCGGAGCGGCACCTTTCATCCCTAGGAGTTGCCGGGTTTTAGCACTTCGATCTGTTGATTCGGTTGAGGGAGAGTTAGACATAGGAGTTTTGAGTGTTGAGTGTGTAGGGGCGGGTTTTACCAATAACGTTCCGGATCAAACCACTAACTTGACTAAACCCGCCCCGATTTGACCCGTCGCGATCCTCGATAGAACCTGGTGCGTGATTATGTAGGGGTGGGTTTTAGAGAATTTCGCTATTAATGATAACGTTACCTCAAAACCTACCCTGACCGATATGTAGGGGCGGGTTTCACTATTATCGAAATGGTGCGTTACGCTACCCTTTGGGAACGCTGCGCGAACGCCCTCCGCACCCTACCTTTGGGGGCTGGGCGAAGCATTCGTGGAGACATTTTATTCCTTTCGGATTAAGTTTTTGGCACGAATGCTTTGCCCCTACACAAATTATGACGAATGACAATCAACTTAGAACGAAATAATTAAATGTCGATCTTGGAACTTTGCCCCTTTCACAGATTGACCGCTCAGTTGGGGAGGAAGCCAAATATTACGCCGCTGATCGCCTGCTTCAATCGTTACCTCCGGGCCATATTGGGTGAGTTTCACCTGCTTTTTGTCAAAGCCCGGTAAAAACAAACTGACTTGACGATTTGCTACATCTATGCTAATGGATTTAGGCATTTGCACCGCTTGTTTAAAATCAGGCAGGGCATCAATTAACGGTTGCCAGTCAGCGCTTGTCGATAACTGGGGCAAGGCGCTAACCGTTAACGGGGCAAATTCAGCCGCTAAAGTTTCCGTTGCTGGAATTTGGTTCAGGAGGACACCACCCACGGTGAGATTGACCTGCTGGGCGCTACCCCAGAAATATTTGGCAGTCGCTAGAGCAGCAGTATCTCCCGTTGTCACTAAATAAGCCGCGACGCGGTTGGGGTCAGCCACAGCGTTTTTGCCCTGCTCCAACATTTGGTTAGTTTGCTGAGTCGGTTTTTGGGCAAAGTCGTCGGGTGTCCAGGTCACATTGAGAATAGCGCTGGTGACGGGCTGGATAAACGGGGAAATCGTTTTACCCAAATCCGACTCGGTAAAGATTTGGCGAAAGCGGCGAAAATACCAACTGAGAATTTCTGGCATGCCCAGCATTCTCAGAGTGGCTTGGTCGCCGCTGCCATCGTAGATAATCACATCATACTCACCACTGCCATCGTATTCACGAATCTCATTCAAGGCTAAAGCACTATCCATACCCGGTAAAATGCCCAGTTCTTGACCATAGACATTTTTCAGCGTTGGCGATCGCAAATACTGTGCTTCAAGCTTTTTCACCTCTTCCCAGCTACGTTCGAGGAGGAAGGTAGACTGAAGCTGAACCGCTTTCAGATTCGGTCCCACCTCCGTCGGATCAGCCCTAGGGAATGTTCCCAGTAAGAGTCCGAACGCTGGGGTAGGATCTTGCCCGATTAAAAGGACACGCTGACCGAGACTTGCAAATTTTTTAGCCGCCGCGATCGCAATTGTGGTGCGACCGGTGCCGCCTTTGCCTAAAAAGGTGAGAATAAAAGCCATGATTTTGTTGGACGCTGATGACTGAAGTCGCCAGTGACATACTCCTACACCAACTCATTACAGTATGGTGTAGGCTTCTCAGCGACTCCGGCTATTGCTTAGGACATTGACTGAGCTTTATTAACGATACGGGATGCCCCACCGCACCGGACAATACAAAGTTTTGTCACCCAATGTAGCTGCTGAATTTTACCCGGAAACAGATGCTTTCTACCTGTAGCCTGTTTCTAGACCCAACCCCATATACCAGGTTGTCTTGGTTCAAAATACAGGTAAGCAATTAGCTTTTAATTTATTTAACCTGTACCGTAGAAGGGTAGCAAATTGAAATTGCTTTGACAACTATGAAGCAAGTAACAACGCGAGTATCGGATCGGGAATATGAACATCTAGCCAAGTTTGGCAAAGTAACACAAACAACCCAATCTGATGTACTCCGAGAACTGATACGCAAGTTGTCAATCTCTGGGGCTCAATGCCCCAGAGATTGACCGCCTATCCCTCTCACGCCAATCTAAATACAGATATGGCGTGAGGCGTTAGGCGTCAAGCTAACTGACGGGTTTGAGTTCATCTTCAAAAAACCAGGTTGCCGTATTGTCGTCAAACTTGACGATCACACCGACGCCGCTGCCATCTGTCACTTTAAAATCTTTGATGATGCCAACTTTCCCTAGTTTGTTAATGATATCGCCAGACACTCGGTCTCTGAGACGACAGACTTGAACTTTTTGACCAATCTCCATTATTGCTTCTAGTAATTCTAATAGGATGAACCATTCCAAAGTGTAGCGGAATCTGGGAAGTTGTGAACATGTAGGGGCGGGTTTGACGACTAATGCTGCGGTTCAAACCATTAACTGAACTAAACCCGCCCCTACCAAGGTGTCCTTCCCCAGCTAAGAGACGTAGCATGTTACGTCTGGAACATTGCTCCCACTTACCATCCGCTCCTGAGCCTCCGCCAAGGCGCGTCGTACCTGATCAAATCCCGTCCCCCCATAACTGTTACGGGCAGAAACTACCTGAGTTGGTGCGATCGCGTCGTAAATATCTTCCTCAAAGGCGGGGTGGATTTCTTTCCACTCTGGCAAGGTTAAGTCTTTGAGCAGTTTACCTGCACCTAGACAGGTTCTCACCACTTTACCCACCAGGTTATAGGCTTCTCGGAAGGGAACCCCTTTGGTAGCCAAATAATCAGCCACATCGGTAGCGTTAGAGAAATCTTCTGCCACAGCTGAAGCGAGACGCTCAGGACAAAACTCTAGACCCTCCCGCAACAAAATTGTCATGGCTTCCAGACAACCTTTGACCGTTTTCACGCTGTCAAATAGCGCCTCTTTATCCTCCTGCAAATCCTTGTTATATGCCAAAGGCAATCCCTTCATCAGCACCAACATAGCTTGGAGATGCCCGAAAACCCGCCCAGTTTTGCCCCGTACCAGTTCAGGAACGTCCGGGTTTTTCTTTTGGGGCATAATACTCGATCCCGTCGAGCAATTGTCTTTGAGGGTAACAAAGCCAAATTCCTGAGATGCCCAAAGAATAATTTCTTCAGACAATCGGCTCAAGTGAACCATAATCAGACTCGCCGCCGTCAAAAATTCAATAGCAAAGTCGCGATCGCTCACACCATCTAAACTGTTGTGATAGACATCGCCAAACTCCAACAGAGAGGCGCTGTAATGTCGGTCAATAGGAAACGTTGTCCCCGCTAGCGCCCCACACCCCAAGGGAGAGATATTAACCCGGGGGTAAATTTCCCCCAATCGTTGCCAATCCCGTTGTAACATTTCCCAATACGCCAGCAAATGATGGGCTAAACTCAACGGCTGGGCGCGTTGGAGATGGGTGTAGCCAGGGATTAGTGTTTCGACATGGGATTGAGCCAAGTTGAGTAGAACCCCTTGCATGTCTCGTAACTGGGTACGAATTTGGGTGATTTTATCCCGCAAATAGAGCCGGGTATCTGTTCCAACTTGGTCATTGCGCGATCGCGCCGTGTGCAGCTTTTTCCCCACATCCCCGACAATTTCGGTGAGGCGTCGTTCCACGGCAAAATGAACGTCCTCGGCGTCAATACCGGGGTTAAATTTTCCCTGGCGGTATTCTGAACGAATTTGTTCTAAACCCTGCACCAGTTGCTCCGCTTCATCGGCTGAAATAATTCCGGTGTGGGCAAGCATTTTAGCATGAGCCACCGAACCCGTCAGGTCATACTCAATCAGTTCGATATCAAATCCAATACTCGCATTAAAACCTGCGATCGCCGGATGAAGTGCCGATTCAAATCGCTGGCTCCACGTTGTTTGTTCCGTCACAATACAGATTCCCTAGTACAAAAAGGCTTTTTGAAGGCAGAGGGAAGAGGGCAGAAGGCTGTAAGGTTTATGGTAGTTGCTTTTTCGCCTATTGTTAACGGGTAAGTTATTTCCGCGCCTGCTGCACTAATCCTGGGTTTTTTATCGTTTTATCGTTTATCCTCTTCACCAAGGACAAATGACCAATGATCAATCACCCAAACGAACTCATACCCCGAAAAATATAACCGATGATTAGACCAATCAAAAATGCCCAGACTTGACCCGATTCAATGAAATTATTAAACGCCTGTTGCATTTGACCCAAAACATCAGGATCTTCAATTTGTTGCGCTAACACCAGTCCATCGGTGAGCCATGGACTCATCAGGTCAATAAGCGGATGGAAACTATTGACAACAGACGCTAGAGCTTGCACTTCTACAACAGCCATGGCGATGATTACCTTAAATTAAATAGGTTACTCGGAAGATTTTACCTGCAACACGACCAAGGTCATATCATCACCGTTATGATTTTTTGCTCCCATAAACTGTCCCACCCGCTCAAACAGGTAGTCTAGAATGACTTGAGAGCCTTGGTGATGTTCACAAGCCCACTTAAATGCTTCAATCAAATTTTCCTCATCAAAGCGATCGCCATGTTGATTGGCAACATCGGTAAATCCATCAGTGTAATAAATAATCGTGTCTCCCTCATCGAGCTGGATTTGAGCATCTTCATACTCAGAATCTGCCTCCAAGCCAATCAGCATCCCTGCTGTATCGAGACGCTGGATAGAATGAGTAGACGCCTGCCATAAGAAGGGGGGATTATGGGCAGCATTGCTATAGGACAAAGTTCGGGTTTTGGGATCGTACTCCGAATAAAACAGAGTGACAAATCGATTGGAATTTTCTAGGTCAGCATACATCACCCGATTCAAATGTTCCAGGATGCGGGCAGGGGAGTGACGGTTGAGTACTTCTGCCCGTAGCATACCCCGCGTCATCGTCATAATTAAGCCGGCTGGCACACCTTTACCCATGACATCACCAATCACAACGCTCCAGGGTACAAATGCTTTGTTTTCATCAACATATTTATTATCACAAAAACCTAGCGGACGAAGCTGATCATAGTTAGTGGGAATAAAATCATAGTAATCACCCCCAACTCGACTTGCCGTCTGACACCGAGCCGCCAGTTCAATTCCTTTAATCGAGGGACATTGACGAGGGAGGAGGCGTAATTGGATTTCCGCGCCAATTTCTAACTCTCGATCTAAGCGTTCTTTTTTGCGAAGTTCTACAGTCAGTTCATCATTCGCGATCGCGACGGCTGTTTGATCGGCTACCAAACGCACTAACTTCTGTCGAGTTGGCGTCCAGCTATAATTCAGGTCATCAGTAAACACATACAAACGCCCGCGTTCGACATTTTTAATTAAAATGGGTGTGCCAAATAACTGAATATCTGTGTCTAAATAACGATTGACCCGATCGTCAAATGATGACCAAATTGCGTCCAACTGTTCTGGACTCATTGCCCATTTCCCGTCCTCATTGCCTTGAGCCGTGATCGTCTGAGTTGCCCGTTCAAGTGCTGGACGCAAGGTTTGACACTCTTGATTATCTTGGCAATGCATCTGTTCTAGCCGGAGTTGACCATTTGGTTTTAACAAAACCAATGCGCCTCCCTCTGTATCGGTTACCCGTGCTGACATCAAGGGAATTAATTCTAAAAATTGATTCAAATTGTTGAAGCTGCGTAAGGCAAATCCCAGCGAACTTAACAAATCTTGGATTTTGTGTTGTTCTCGGTGCAGGCAAGCCACAAGTTCTTTGAGTGCGGAAACGGGTGTTCTGTCAGAAGCAGCGATATAAGGCGTGCCATTCGCTGAATTAGGGGGTTGGCTGGGGAAGGGGCGTGCTGTCATCACATCAGGGTTTGGGAGCATCACTTTTTACTAAAGATATAGTCCAATCGGAGGTAGTCTCTACACTTATGGTCTTCAAGTAGCTATTGAAACACTTTTGACCATCCATGCTTCCATAACTAAGTTGCAAACGTCCGGACAGCCTTCTTGCAGGCATGAATAGGACAATATAAAAAGCGTGGGAAAATCCCGATGACATCCTATCTTAACGCTGTTGGTCTTTGGCGCTGTACTGAAGTCTGTTCCGGTTATTGTATAAGTATTTGACTGATTTTAGGTGTCAATCATAGCGCCAATTGAGTATTCTGCCAACGTCTATCCGGGGTATTCGTTCAACTCCTGCTTGTTTTTAATTTTCTATCAAGAGTCCAAAATCACGATTAGATCTTAATCCGCCTCACATCTATCTCACCGTTCGCTCATTTGGCTACTGAGTTACCCAAATGAGCGAACGGTGAGTCAGGAGTTTGCTGTTGGGGGCGGCACCGATGCCAAGGGTTACACGTTTCTACTCGCCGCAGGTCCTTTGTTTTCCGATCGCGTCGGTCCACCGATCAACTATCACGGGATTAGGGAAGGCGCTCCTTTAGACGCGATGAACAAGAGTACCCAGATCCTTTACAATGTGATGGTCAATGAGATTGAAATTGAGCCTTCTGAAGCGACGTTGGAACTGTATCGATCACGTGCAAATAAGAGCAAACTTCCTCAGGCTTTTAAGGGTCATCAATTCAATTTTTAAGTTAGCCGATAACTGGGACATGGTCTAGCGGTGCGAGCGTGCTAATGGTACACCCGAATGTAGTTGACTTTTTATGGGAAGGAGCGTGCCCTTCCTGTTAGGACACATCATTTATGTAGAGACGTTGCGTGCAACGTCTCTACATATTTGACTTATGGGGATTGACAAATTCTTTAATTTATGAAGTATAGCAACTCCGATAGATGTCATTGACAAGTTGCACTGTCTATGAATGAAATAAGTCCAAAAAAAGGCAAATTTTTTGACTCAAAAAAAAGTTGTGTTAGAGGGTTGCCATTGAGAAATACAGGAGATATTTTAGGTAGAAAACAGCCGTTATTAATTGAGACACAGAGACGGATCATGCTTGCCGTAAGCAAGTAAAAACGGATCTCAATCGGTCTAGATATAAGCGGTAATTGAGCAATTCCGGAAAAATTGCTAGGTACATTTGTGCCAACTGGCGATCGATTAGGGAAAAGGCTTTGTGTTTTTTGACGACCTAAACTAACAAGGAAAGACAAGTATCTCATGTTCGACATCACTCGCCATCGTTTTTTTTAGATGGCAGCCAGCCTATTGCTGAGCGTTCTGCTTTTGTTCACGTCAAGCGTTAAACCTGCTTTCGCCCTAATTGGCGATCCCGGTCCCTATCCTTACGGTGATATCGAGGCAATTATTGCCAATGTTCCCACAGGCGATCGTTGGCTTCAACACATGGAAGAAGAGTTGCTGCCGTTTGAGAATTTTGACTTATACTCTTTGGGATGGTACACTTACCAAGTTGAGCGAATCCAAGATTGGAATAAATGATACAAATTTCTGAACGGATTCAAAATTTAAACGAGTCTCCTATTGTTACATTTGCCGCTTTAGCTAGCAATTGTCCAGGTGTGGTCAGTTTAAACAGTGGCTCCCCAGGTCATGGAGTAATTCCTGGAGTGCAGCAGGCAATTCATCGGGTTGGCGCAAAGGAAATCTCTGTTTACCGCACACCTCACTATGGTTCCTTGAACGCCCGAAATGACGCCCAGCAATACTTCCAACAACGGTACGGGCTGGAGTTTGATCCCAACCAGGAGATTAATCTAACAACTGGGTTTACTCATCTATTTCACTGTCTTTGTACAACGATTATCAACCCAGGAGATACAGCACTTTTTATCGAACCGTTTTTTCCCCAGTATGAGCAACCCCTGGCTTTAGCCGGCGGTAAAATGGTGGTTATCCCCACTCAGGCAAAGCATCGCTGGCAACCCCAGCCAGAGGCAATTAAAACAGCATTGAACCATCATCCCGATGCTAAGATGATTGTTTTCAATTATCCCAATAACCCCTCTGGTGCCACCCTCTCGGAAGATGATTGGAATGCAATTATTGATATCTTGATTGAGGAAATGACCAGAAGGGAGCCGCTCAAACTATCACTACCTCTGGTTTTAATTGATGAAGCCTATGTTCCCCTGTTTCATCATGGAGAAATCAATGAACATCCCACCTTTGGTCTGACATTACATAAACGACTTCAGCAGGCACAAGCATCAGAACTTGCCTCCCTCCATCAATTAATGGAATCTGTGCTGATCGCTTGTACCCTTTCTAAACAAGGTACGGGGGGGACATTGCTGGGTTTGGGGGCGTCGAAGAATGTCAAATTGCTGGAGGCAATGCGAATTCCGCAGAAAGCTACCGTGATTAACTCCAATGCGATGGGAGAAGTCGCATTAAGTGCTGTAATTCAACCCGATCCTCACAAAACCATTGAATGGGCGGGAAGTCTTTATGAAAGTCGATTGAATCAATTGGCACTAGGTTTGAATGCCATTTTTGAGAAATGTAATCTAACCCATTCGGGGGAGACTCAGCTACCGCCAGCCAGCTTTGTTTCTGAGGCAGGAATGTATCTTTACGCCAATTTTTCTGCCTTAAAAGGTTATCAGGTGACGGCGGATTTCCGGGAAAAATTGCAAGTGCTAGCTGACGGTAAATTTAACCTAGAATCGTTGTATCGGCAAAACCAGATCAATACTAGCTTGGAAGTAGCATTATGGTTGTTAGTGGCAGCGAAAGTTTCGACAGTACCCATAGGCAAACCAGAGGATTGCTATCTACGTTTTTCGGTTGGTTTACCCCAATCCGTTGGGGAAACGGATACTAAGATGGTTGATCGGCAGAAAACTGAAGCCCAAGGTAAGCAGTTAATTAGTCAAGCCCTGGCTCAAATTGAACTAGCCTTGCCACAACTTGTATGCTAAGTTGTCTTTGTTGCAATTAATATAGAAAACTGGCTTATGTCTAGAAAACAAATAGAAACGATAAAACTGAAACCAGAAACCCAAAAATTAATTGCCGATTACTTTATGGATGTAGCCCGTAAAGGCTATGATGTTCAGGACTTTGATACCCAACTAAAATATGGGGGAACCAAGCTTTCTCTCTGCCAACAGCAGGGATATTATCCCAACTGCAATCTGGTTGTTCTGAAAAAATTAGGCTATGCGATTACCGAAATCCTACAAGAAAAGGGGGAGCAAGCCGCCTTAGATTGTTTTCAAGCTTACCGGGAACTTTTTTCGTCAAATAACAAGTGCCAAGCGGGAAATGAGCCGGCTATTCCCTATGTTCAGAAAATAGAATTTCTCCCCAAGGATCTTTTTGCCGACATCGATCCCGCTGATTTAATTGCGCCCAATGGGTTTCGGATTCCCGCACACCTGAATACTTGGGCAGAAATCCAGCATTATGCAGCAAAATTGCTGGTACCAAAACTCCTCTTGGCTGCAATTTGTGGAATCCACAACCAATTTCCCTGGATGGATCTCGACATGGATCTCAACTCCACCATGCACACCATGCGCCCTGATCCAGATAAATATCATGTTAATGCTGGCTATGGCGGTGGCTATATCAAGCAGCACACTGATGGCTATTGGAATCAGCGGAGTAATGTGCCGCTGATTATCGTTTTTCTCAGCATTAGTAATCCCAATCGGGAACCAACGGGTTTTATTCCGGTAGAGGCGATTTTTCGGATTCCCTCTCCAAATTCTCCAATTTACGACTCTTGGCGTGCTATCTTTCAGGATTTAATTCCACCGGATCAAACCCCAGCAGAATTTGTTAAATGGGTGGTTGAACAAGCGACTAAACCTCAGTTTTCCTTTGTTATGGGTGTATTGGGTGGGGATGCTAAACGTGGAGTTTATGAGACTCCTCTGTTAGAAAAAGATCCTAACTATGGGGGCTACTTATTCAGAGCCAAATCAACGTTTCAGTCGGCTAATCCAGAGGCAGCACCTGTGGTAGAGTTCACTAATCGCATGATCGAGTTTTTGGGAAATGAGAACGTAGCCAATACATACCTGGAAGTGTCTCTATCATCGGGAGAAGTCTATCTGGCGCTCAATGGTGCCGGATTATCTATTGATGCCAATCCCGACTATGAAGCCGATGGTTATGCCTACCCGGTAAAGGGAGCTGCAACAATTCATGGGCGGGGAAAACTGGCAACCATTGATGGTAAAATTGACAGAACCTTGGCACGGGGTAATAGTTTACAAACTCCGGAACGAACCTTTTACGCTCCCAATGATGGCGCAGAGCTGCTGTTGGAGGAGTTAAAAAAATGTGCCGCTGCTCCGGATCGGGTATGCCTAGATCGAAATCAGTTCTTTCCCGACAAAGGAGTCGTCAGTAACCTGCTCCAAGCCGGTATTCGGGGTAACGAATTAAAACGATAACTTAGCCAGGTAAAATCTAGCTAAGCTGACAGGATAATTGGGCGATAGTTGGAGAGCAATTTATCACTTTGTGTCTCCAATTTATGCCTAACATCAGCCAAGCCCAAAAATTACTTTGGAGGAATAGAAACAGAAACGATGGGTAAGTCTTCAGCAATTGATACATTTAATCAAAGCTATTTTGCCAGAAAAGATGTAGACCTTTATTACCGCAGAGTTCTCAGCGAGCATTCCCATTGTGGCATCTTTGAACATCCGGATGAAGATGTGCATATTGGTAAGAAGCGGACAACAGAATATATGGCATCTCTGCTGACATTGAACCAAGAGAGTCACCTGCTGGATTTGGGTTCAGGATATGGTGGCGCCGCCAGATATATCGCCCAAAAATACGGCTGTCAGGTATCTTGTTTGAACCTGAGCGAACAACAAAATGCGATTAATGTTGAACGGAATCAAGAAGAGGGGCTGAGTGATTTAGTTACAGTTTATCAGGGTAGGTTTGAAAGTCTGCCCTTTCCCGACTCGACATTTAATGCAGCTTGGGCGCAGGATTCCCTCTTTTACAGCGATACTCAATTGCAAGCGTTTCGAGAAGCCCATCGAGTTTTAGTTAAGGGCGGTGAATTTCTAGCCTGCACGTATTTTTTCAGTGGGGATTATCCTACTGAGGCAGAGGTGAATAAGGTGGTGGATTGGTACACGGGTGGAGGAATTCACCAAGTCTATTTTTTACACCTCAATGATTATCGAGAGGTTGCCCAGGAAATTGGGATGTCTGAAGTCCAAGTTATTGACTTAACCGATCATGTTTCGGTGAACTATTTGCAAATCTTGAAAAAGATGGAGGAAATTCAGGCAAGTGAGCAGCTTTGGAGTCAAGAGTTTTTTGAAAAGAAAAAGCAACGCCTGCTTGATTGTGCCCAAGTGGGCAAAAGTGGCTTGATTCAATGGGGAATGTTGCATTATCGGAAAGAAAATTAGGCAATCGCGTCGATGATAAACATAAGGACTGCATTCAGTCCTTAACTAACTACTTTTTCCCTCTAATAGTACTACCAAATTTTTTAGTTCTGACCCTCTAGATATAGCAATCATAAACAGGTTGTAACAAATCAAAAACTAGAAAAAAACTCTCCTCCTCTTGCCCATTCCCGAAAAGCGGAAAGATTTTGGACAGGAATCAAATAGGATTGCTATATCGTCCTATTCTAATGTTTTGGCATCAGCAGTGTATTAATTTTTGTATAAGGAGATTTATATGGCAAGTTTGATGGAAAATTTATCCCACACTTATCGTTCTCTACCTCGTTGGGATATGGCTGAAGATATTAAGGGAGTGAGGAATTGTATTTCTAACAAAAATTATCGCGCCATTATGAGTGGTGACTGGGATTCTGAAGAAACCCTCCGGGAAGCACTTAATGATATGGATGATCAAGAGTACGCTGAGTGGTGTCTGGCTCAAAATAAAAAATTCCGAGAAATAGCAATTAAAGACCAGCTCCTGTACGACGTAGTTTCAAGATATCGCCACCACATCATTGACCATGGCGGGATGTGTGCCGAGTTTGGAGTATTCCGAGGACATTCAATAAATAAATGTGCCAGCATAATTCCCGAACGCCAATGGTACGGTTTTGATAGTTTTGAAGGGTTTGAAAGTGACTGGAATACCTATCAAGACAATTACTCTGTTCACAAAACAGCCTTTTCCTTAAAAGGGGGACTACCCAAGCTTGAACATGAAAATATTTCTCTAATTAAGGGTTATTATAGCCAATCACTACCAAAATTCCTATCGGGTTTGACACCGGATCAGTATTTTTCCTTGGTTCATATCGACTGTGATATCTTTGAAGCGGCAAAATGCATATTCCAGAATCTGGGAAACCGATTTATTCCCGGTACGATTATTGTCTTGGATGAATCAGTAGGTTTGTGTGGTATTTCCGATGTTCTCAAAGCCTTTTATGATTTTGTTCGTACCAACGATATAAAATTTCAATGGTTAGGTAGTGGCAAAGGACCGAATGAGTTTACTGTCTTAGATCGAGGTTGGATTATGACCCACTGGCTATTTGCCTATAAAACTGGAATGTGTTCATCAGCTTGTATTTTGCAGTAATTGGGATTTAATGTCATGGACTGTTTGAGTATTGCCCAGGCGGCAAAAAAATGTGCGCCAACTCTAGCCAATGCTTCAACGCAACAGAAGAATGCGGCATTGTTGCGTATGGCAGAATTATTAGATGCTCATCGTACTGATTTAGTAGCCGCCAACCAAGTCGATGTAACAGCGGCTAAAGACGCAGGTAAACCTGCTCATTTAGTGGCTCGCTTACTGTGGCCTAATGAAAAAATAGATGCTCGGATTAGAGCTTTACATAAAATTGCCGCTTTGCCTGATCCTGTGGGCGAGTTTTTTGAGCCGATTGCTTGTGCTAATGGACTCAAAGCCTTTAAGATGCGAGTGCCATTAGGGGTAATTTTAATGGTTTACGAAGCTCGCTTGCATGTAACAGTAAATGCGGGGGCGTTTTGCCTTAAATCAGGAAATGCGGTTATTTTGAGAGGGGGTTCGGAAGCGAAAACCTGTAACCAGTTGTTAGGAAAATTGTGGCAAAAGGCTTTATCTGATGCCGATTTACCCACTGATGCTATTCAGATGGTGATTGGTTCCCATGAACAAGTGCATGAGTTTCTGCAACTGAGTGAAGAAATTGACTTGGCAATTCCTAGAGGTGGGACGAGATTAATTGAAGCGGTTACGGCTGCGTCGAAAATTCCTTTACTGAAGCATTATAATGGGCTTTGCCATGTTTATATTGATGCTGGGGCAGATTTAGCTCAAGCGTTGGACATTGCCATAGATTCTAAGTGTTTGATGCCAGAGGTTTGTAATTCCATGGAAACACTGCTGGTACATCGCGCATTTACTCCAGAGTTGGATAAAATTGTGGCTGAGTTTCGTGCCAATGACGTGAAGGTAAAGGGATGTCCGGTGGTTTGTACGGCTGTACCTGATGTGGATGCAGCTACGGAAGCAGACTGGCGCACAGAATATCTTCAGTTAGTGGTTTCGATTCGAGTTGTTGATAGCTTGGAGGCGGCAATATCCCATATTAACCATTTTGGCTCTCAACATACGGACACTATTGTCACTGATAGCTATCACAGAGCCGACCGTTTTGTCAAGGAAGTTGATTCCTCTGTGGTGTTAGTGAATGCATCAACCATGTTCAATGATGGTGCCACGTTGGGCATGGGTGCAGAAATTGGTATTGCCACGGGGAAACTGCATGAACGAGGTCCGGTAGGTTTACAGGGGTTAACTAGCTACAAATTTGTGATTCGTGGCTCAGGACAAATTATGGGTGAAGCGGGTATTCCTTAATGAATGTGCACGCAACCAGAAAAATGAGTAAGTACTCTAATTTTACCACTAACCTTAAAGAGCACCGCTGGAGACGTTCTACCGGAACGTCTCTACGAATCCGATGTGTCCTAACTGTCTTGGCGACTGCTATAACTTAGTTATGTTATGTATAAATTTTTTCAGCAGGGTTTTCAACAAGCAGCTAATCACCCCTTCGAGGGTAGGCGGATTGGTGCGGAGTTAAAGTTTCCCTTGGTACAGCGCCAAACCGGGAAAGCCGCATCACTCACAACTGTAAACTCTCTTTGGCAACACTTAGCCCAGCAAAACTGGAATGTTATTAACGATCCCCTAACTCATAAACCTGTGGGTGCGAGTAAGCCGGGGGAATTTAATCATACGGTGGCTGGTTATGCTATCGGCTTTTGTAATTTAGAGTTTGCTCTCGCCCATACTGGAGATTTACACGCTTTGGAGCAACAAATTAATGCTCTGGTGACAGAGCTTGCCCCATTTGCTGATGCTCACGATGTGAGTTTTTTGGGGTATGGAATTCAACCTGTCACTGAGCCGACTCCTGAGTATAGGGCGCCAAAGCAACGTACTTTGTTTGATTGGAATGCGATTTTCCCCAGGGAATATTTGTTTACCGTAAGTGCAGAGAGTCACGTTCATTTGAGTATATCTTTTGAGGAAGCAATTCCGGCAACAAACATCTTAAATGGTTTTGCCGGAGCGCAGATTGCTCTGATGGCAAACTCCAGTATCTGGAAGGGTAAGGTGGATGATACTTACCAATCTGTAACAGAGAAGATTTATGATTGGTGGATTCCCGATGGCAAGACGGTGGGTATACCCAGGAATTCTTTTAATGACTTGGAAAGTTATGCTGACTTTGTGGCCAATTTATCCCCTGTGTTTGTTTATCGGAACCAAGAGCCAATTTTAATTAATCACTACTCCAGTTTTGCTGATTATTTTGAACGCGCCCAAGCTATCGGTTATTGGTTATCGGGTGAGGAGATGGAAATTGAGCCGCTACCAGAGGATGAGAAATTACATAATTCGTTCTACTGGTTTACCGCTCGGATATCCCGATATTTCACGATGGAAAACCGACTTTGGGATCAACAGCCTCCGGGGGATTTAATTTGTCCTGCTGCACTGAGTTTAGGGTTGCTGAGTGCCTTAAATGAAGCCCAAGAAGAGTTGAGCCACTATGACTGGGTAACACTCAAATTGATGCGGGAAGCCGCACTGCAAAAGGGATTAGCGGGGAGGGTTGAGGGAATTGCGATCGCGGATCTGGCGAAACGGATGCTGGAACTAGCCACTCTGGGGTTAAAACGGCGGGGATTAGGGGAAGAAAAATTTCTGGATAGCCTGCAACAGCGATTGCTTCTCCGGCAAAATCCTGCTACTCTAGCCAGAGCGTTATTTAACAAAGGGGGTATCCCAGCATTGGTAGAAGATCGAGATATTTGTAGGTACAAAAATCTTAACTAAAATTCAATTCAAGACAATAGCAAAGGGAACAGGGAACAGGGAGTAGTAAATAGGGTATCAAAATTCTATAGATTACTACACGGATTGCTAAAAATTACTTGTAAATATTAAAATAAATTAATGTATAAAATGCGATTTATCAGTCGATGTCAAGGTTAAAAGTTAGGGCTTGATTTTGAATAAATAGCACAATAATATCAGTAATATAAATGAGCATTAAAGATAGAGTCAGTAAAGTTTACAGTTCTCAAAATAATCAAGAAATTAGCGAAAACTATGACAGATGGGCGTCTGATTACGAACAAGATATGATTGGTGATACAGAGTACTTATCACCACAGAAAACGGCGGACATCTTACTCAAGTATGCCCCTAATACTGCTACAATTTTAGATGCTGGGGCGGGAACAGGTATGGCTGGTCAAATTCTCCACCAACGGGGCTACCATAACCTAGTTGCCATTGATATTTCCCCAGAAATGTTGAATAAAGCCCGTCAAAAGAATGTTTACACCGATTTATCTCAGCAAGTATTGGGAGAGCCTTTAGACTTCTCCTCTAACTTGTTTGATGCCATTATCAGTGTTGGTGTGTTTACTTATAATCATGCTCCGAGTCATGCTTTTGATGAGTTAATTCGCATTACTAAACCAGAGGGTTACATCATTTTTACCATGCGTCCTGACTTTTATGAAAGTAGCCAAGATTTTCAAACAAAGATGACGGAATTAGAGTCGTCGGGTCAATGGCAGTTGATCGAACGTGGAGAGCCATATTATCCCCACCCTAATACTAATCTGAAGACTTGTTTAGAAATATGGACTTATCAGGTTAAATAGATTAAAGCCTTATGTAGTAGAGAATCAAAGAAGAAGGTAAACATGAAACTGTGGAGTGATAGCTTTACCGATGGTGGTAAAATTCCCGAAACCTTTGGGTTTGGGAAATATCACCCAGAAAAGCATAGCGTATTTTCCGATAACAAAAATCCCCATTTAGCGTGGAGTGATTTGCCACCAAGAACCCGTTCTCTCGTCTTAATTTGCCATGATTCGGACGTGCCAAGTGTATTTGACGATGCCGAGCAAGAAGGTAAAATTGTATCAGCCAGCCTACCTCGCATAGATAGTTATCATTGGGTTCTGGTTGATTTGTCACCGGATATTCAATCGATCACGGCGGGTGAATTCAGTGATGGAGTGATTAAAGGGGGTAAAAATGGACCAGAAGCTCCTTTGGGTACTCGCCAGGGAATCAATGATTATGGCGAAGGATATGTTGATGATCCGGAAATGGCAGGAGATTATTTTGGCTATGATGGTCCTTATCCACCTTGGAATGATGAAAAGATTCATCACTATCATTTTACGCTCTATGCGACTGATCTAGACCGTTGTCCAGTTGAAGGTATTTTTACGGCGACGGATGTTTTAGAAGCCATAGAAGGTCATGTATTGGAAACAGCATCATTGACAGGAACCTATCAGATTTATCCTGATGCTGAGTAAACCATTTGAATTGAGACGTTTATTATATCGAAAGATGTCATGAAAACCAGGAAACTCGGTCGCCAAGGGCTGGAAGTGTCTACCATTGGTTTAGGCTGCATGGGCATGTCGGAATTTTATGGCAACGGTGACGAAACAGAAGCGATCGCGACGATTCGACGTGCCATCGATCTGGGCGTGACACTCTTCGATACAGCGGATATGTATGGTCCATTTACCAATGAAAAATTGGTGGGAAGAGCATTGAAACCCGATCGCGATCGCGTAGTGATCGCCACAAAATTTGGCTTTGTCCGTTCGCAAACTGGGGAATATTTAGGTCTTAGCGGTAAACCTGAGTATGTTAAAAGTGCCTGCGATGCTTCCTTGAAACGACTGGGCATCGATACAATAGACCTTTACTATCTGCATCGCGTCGATCTGGATGTTCCCATTGAAGAGACAATTGGGGCAATGTCAGAGTTGGTTAAGCAGGGCAAGGTGCGCTACCTTGGTTTATCAGAAGCCGCAGCACAAACGATTCGACGGGCTCATGCGGTTCATCCCTTAACCGCATTGCAATCTGAATACTCTCTATGGACGAGAGATCCGGAGGCTGAGGTAATACCAACCCTAAAAGAACTGGGTATTGGGTTTGTGGCTTTTAGTCCCTTGGGACGGGGATTTTTGACCGGACAGATTACCAGCCCTGAAGACTTGGCGGATGATGACTTGCGTAAGGGATTACCTCGCTTCCAGCCAGAAAACTTTCAACAGAATTTGGAATTGCTCAAACAAGTGAAAGCGATCGCGCAATCTCAAGGAGCTACACCCGCCCAGGTAGCCTTGGCTTGGTTGCTAGCCCAGGGAAGGGATATTGTTCCTATCCCTGGAACCAAGCGCCGCCGCTACTTAGAAGAGAATGTTACGGCTACCCAAGTGCAACTCACCCCTGATCAACTTACTCAGATTGAAGCCGTTGTAGTACAGGATGCTGTCAGGGGAACTCGCTATCCCGAATCCGACATGGGAGTCGTTAATCGGTGATATCCTCCCACACTTAATTATTCAACATTTCTACATCATGACGGAAAGCAATTAAAGCATGACTATTCTCCATTTCGACTAAGGTTTGGAAGATCTCGTCAGAGACTTCTGACGAGACAACGGTTTTCATCTCAATGTTGGTGTTATACCCAACAATATCCCCCATGCGCCTGCCATGACCCCCTTCACCGAGGACATCGTTGATGGTGTATCCTGTTACCCCTTTACTTCTGAGCAGTTTGATTAAACGATCTTTGAGTACGGACTCACCAATGATCGTCATTAAGACAGCGGGTTTGACAGAAATGGCTTCAGTAGACATAAGAAACTCCTAAAATGTTTGTTTAGGGAAGGATGACAGGCAAAGGATAACTCAATTCCTGTACCGATTCGAGACTTCCCGGAAAAATTCACCTCCTAAGATCTCTCGTCCCCAATCGACGAGTCGTTTTAATCCACTGGCGCAGTCGCTGTCGCAGATCATCGATATTAGGGGTTTGTTTACCATAACGCCAGCGCACATAAGCCTGAGAAATTTCATCAATTACGGCGGCTGAGTCAGAGGATTGCTGCTGACGCATGACTCTAGCATATTCTAACGGCGTCTGCGCGGGGTGCTTAATATATCCTTTAGCCCCCAAAACCTTTAACATTTGCTGGTAAAGCCGTTCCATGGGCGGTAATTTCCCTAACCAGCGACGGTAACGCCAGGTTTGCCACTGCACCCAACCTAACCAACCCACGAACCCCACCGCGATGGCTAAAATTAACCCGCCAAACAACCCAATCCAACCACTGGAGAGCATCGCCCACAGTCCCACGATTAGCCGCAGCAGCGAACCAATAATTAGATTCCACAATTCTCCGATAAAATTGCTTACGGGTGTGGGTAACCAACCTGCTACCCAACGCCAAAACTGACGCAGAACGCTAAAGGTTTCCGTGTCTTCTACGCTTTGGGGGACTAATTCGTGTCCGGGAATGGGGTCAAAGGCAAACCAGCCATAGTTGGGGAAATAGACCTCCGTCATGGCGTAAGCATCGGTATTTTTGACGATATATAAGCCTGTGAAGGGATTAAACTGACCGGTATCAAATCCTACGACTAACCGCGCCGGAATCCCGATAGAACGCAGCATGATGGTTAAGGCAGTGGAAAAGTGGTCTGGATAACCGCCTTCGTATTTAAATAGAAACGCTTCTACTAAATCTTCGTCTTCCTGTAAAAAGGGAAGTTCCAAGGGGTTATCTGGAATTCTATACCGTCGTTTAACCTCTTGAGCCAAATACAACGCCTTCTCGTAGGAGGAGGTGAGGGGTTTGGGGGAGGTGGCTAAGAGTTGTTCGGTTTTTTGCCGCACCTTATCCGCGATTTCTGGTGGAATATCAAGATAGTATTTTTGGATATTGTCTGGGTAAGTGTCCGGGGCTTGTTGGAGTTGGGTGCGATCGCGTACTGGTACTTCGGATATCACCGTGTAGGTCAATCCTTCAAGTAAAGCTAGAGGCGATCGCAAACTACCTTCTGTATCAATGGCTACTTCCCTTGTGGGAAAATAGAGTTGCTTGGGATAACTCAGGGCGGGAATAATATTAGGCAGTTCCGATACGGCAGTATAACTTTGAATTACCGTTTTGGTACGACCCAGATTAAAGCTGGTGGGATAGAGTTGGAATCGATAGGACCAAGGGGGACGACTCACTTCCAACACCTGATCTTCGCGAGACAATTCCCATCCTTGACCCGTATAGCGGTCAAAAGCCTGCACCCGCCAAAATCCAGGGGATTGGGAACGCACCCGCAAGACGACTTTCGGCTTGAGGGTGCCTCGGAGATTCTGGTTAATTTGGGTACCAAAACCATAGTAAAATGTCTCATCCATTTCACCAGGACCCCGACGGGGAGAGGTTCCCTTACCACCGGAACCATTCCCTTGACCCTCATATATAGGATTACGCACGTCCCGATTATTCCCCTGAAAATCTTGCTCATCCAAATCCAACGGCGCACTCACGGGAAAGGTTTGCAGTTGATAACCGGGAAACCGAGGCATTAGGGCGAAAATCCCCAAACCCAGGGCAATAATAACTAACAAAAAAATACTTAACCGTCGCAGTGACAGTGGCGAGAAACGTTTAGCCCCCTCCTTTGAGGTTTTACGTTTTGGCTTTGGCGATAAACCGATACGGGATTGGTAATCGAGGATCAGTGTGGGTAAAGCGATGGCTAAAAATATCAACAGTAGCGGGGCAAACGCTAAGGTTTGGCTCAGGGTTCCTGCCACTCCCAACAAAATCAACCCGATTACCATGGAATAGCCTAAATCCTTGCGCCGGGGCAAGTCAAAGCTGTGGAGAACTTGTACTTGAATTAATAATTCTGCGAGAACGAGGCGGGTATCATTGAGGCTGGCTAATAAATTATTAAAGAATACCCCCATAGCGACTAGCATCCCAATCGCCAAAAAGAACTTGACCGCAATGTTGCGATGGCGGCGACGATACCAACTCCAGGTTGCTCCAATAATGGACAACGGTACAGCCCAGGCGCTCATCTGAGTTTCAGCGGCGATATCTGTAGCGACAATTCCCACAATCACTAGCCCCTGTACGAGGACTCGTAATCCTATCGAGTCTTCGGTTTGAGGCAGTGGCATTGTGCCAAGACGCTGCCACACCTGATTTAAACCAGGTAGACGCCGGATTCGCTGCATCCCTGAAGGATTCGACATAACAATTGACTCTCTTGTGCGCGAGATGGCTGTTAGCTTAATTCACGGGTTCAATCGTATTGTATCTAAGTCCAAAGCCGGGAGTGAGAGAAGCTCCCACGGCTAACAGCTAGCACTTAACCCTTACAGGGTTGGGTAGATAGCAAAAACCAAGGGGTTTTCGTCTGAGTCTTGGAACCGAATTTCCAGGGGATAGGTTTGATTCGGCGGCAAATCGAAGGCTTCAACACTCACATAGCCGGGGTAGGTACGCTCAGATACGGCTGAACCTTCAGGTGTACGCAAGGTCAAACTGCCACTTTCAGGCAGATGGCTCATCACCCGCAGTGTGGGAACACCTTCTTGCATCTGATACTCGGCTTGGACAGTGACAACGCCGACAGAGGTTTGCCACTGGCGTTCAACCGGAGTCTGGTTGGGTGAAATGGGTACTGTCAACGTGCTAATAATCTCTTTAGCCGCTAACAATGCCAGAATCATCTGTTGCTCTGGGGTTGCTTGTTCATAGGGTGGGGATGGGAGTTGCTTGAGCAACAGTTGTAGTTGTTCAGAATCACGACCTGATCCCGAAGACAACAGTACCATCTGAGCTTGATTATTGAGCAACTGGAATTGGGCGGGGAATAAATTTTCCACCGCCTTGACCATTTTTCGCCCCAATTGATAGGGGGAATAGACTGACTCCGAACAAGCGTTAAATAGGGTAACTAGAACGTTTTCGGGGATGGGAACAGGTAGCGGTAGGTTCAAGAGTTGGGGAGTCCATAACTGAACCGATGGAACCCAATTTGGGGCTACACTGTCTGAGATCTCAGGTTCATATTCAAAACGATCCGTCTCCCAGGGGAACAAGGGGGGATGACGCTCAATTTCAACTTGCAGTTTGCGCTTAATTAGCGCCTCAAAACGATTTTGCACGATCGGCATATCTCCCAAGTTGTAGGGGCGGTTTGTACCGCCCAGTTCGATGTCCTCACGAGTAGGAATGTTTTCGGAACCCACTCGTGTGTGGTCATTAGCGATTTCGCCAGTTATAGTGGGTGCAATGTTCACGTCTTCAAAGTCCAGTGGATCTAACTCATCAAATTGAAAATCCGCTGCTTCTAGCTCATCGGTAGGGTCTAACCCATCGGGTTGACCACTGATTGATGTTGTAGCAGCAGGAACGGACTCTTGTAACAGCCAAGCCATTAAGCGGCTGTATAGGGTGTCCGAGTTATTGTTTATGTCACTATTCATCTTCCGATGCACCTGATCCGGATACTGAACGATTGCGAATATCCCAGGCAATTTCGAGCAATTTAAACCATCGCTTGTCAACCTGAGTCACCGTACAACCTAGGGCTTGGGCTATTTCTTGGGTTGAATGACCCTGCTGCTTGTGGTTAAGCAATTCCCTCTGTTGGGGATCAATTTTGTTCTGAAATAGCTGCCACTGGTGGGGGGTCAACCCCAGATTTTTCTCTAAATCGGCTTCCAGCCATTGGTGGACGAGTTCCCAACGGTGAGAAAGGGCAAACCGAATTAAATGATACTTAAATCGTTGCTGTAAGTAATCCCTCTGACGGGGGGTTAATCCTAATATCTCCTCAATTTCGCTCGTCGGCAAGTCTTGTAGACGCAGGGTGAAGTAGTCAGCACAGTCTTGTTGTTGTCGTTCTTCAAGATAGGCAAACAATTCCTCAACCACCTTATCCCGCAGGTTCGCTTCTAAGGGTTCAGGTTCAGAAGCCACCATCACCTCTCGCACCTGCTGAATCGCCGCATCATTCCAGGTATTTTCTGAATCGGGAGTACCCCCTTCGGCGGCGGTATCCATGTCTACGGAGGTTTCTGGGGGTTGCTGTTGGGAAAAGGTTTGCGCCCGCAAAATTAGCAGTTGCTGGGATCGCCGTCCGGGTAAGGGAATACGCCGCTTGGCATACCGTTCAGTAAACGCCATGTACTCCGATAACTCTAGTAGCGATCGCGGACGATAATTATCTTCAATGGACGTCTCACGCCGAAAGGCATTTAAAGATTCTACATAAAATCCCTGTAAGAAATCTTCAATCAGGGTAACGCGGGCTTGATAGCTCGCTGGGGTTTGAGACGGGGTAATATAGCGGTAGACGATCGCACTCAATGTACTCTGGAGTTCGATTCGTCCCCGGTGAGAACCAAGGCGATAATAGTTTAAGACTTGTTTGAGGCGATGGTTGGCTAGGGTCTTCGCCCAGCTTTCAACATCTCCAGACGTCTTAATTCGATGGCTTTCATTACAAATTCGAGTGACTTCATTCGCTAAACGCGCTGCTACATCCTGACAGTTCTGCTCCGATGCAGTCGTAGACTGCCGGAGTTCGTTAAATAGCAGTTGAAAAATAGCCTCCACGCCCTGGCAGACTTCCCTCATGATGTTCATTCTTTCACAAAGACCCTAACACATACACGCAACAACCGTTTTAATCTGGGTTTAGACTCATACATAGCAGTAAGACTTACTCGCTTGAGGATCGCTCGATGGATTTAACCCAACAGATTCAAGCCCTGATTGACAATGCCCCTGCTGATGGGACGACGCCGAAAATGGTTGAGGCGATTGCCCCTGTTCTAACCATGCTTGCCAGTCAGTTACACCACTCGGACTATCATATTCTCCAAACTCTGGATCAAGGTTGGGTGGTAACGACCCTGAGTAATCGTGCCCAGCCTGAGGTCGAAAAAAATGTGGTCTATGCTTTTCCTACACTCAAAGATGCGGCTGATTTTCAATCCAATTGGGACCCTCAAATCGTCGCTATGCTTGTGCCAGTCACTCATATTTTGTTCCAGATGTTAGCGCTTGACACGGTAAATAGCACCGTTTTCTTTGATACACCTGGTAATTTAACAGCCGGAACCGAGGTGCGTCGAGAGGATCTGCAACGCTTGGTTCAAACCCAGCTCCAGCATACTTACTCAGCACCTCGGTCATATCCTAGCAACCTCCCCCCAGATATTGCTTGATTTAAATTAACCTACAGCCGCTAAAATTCTAGGGGTTTGATGGGTACGCGATCAACTCGCCCGCTGCTTCGGTGCTGGAGGTTTCCCTAACCTTGACGTTTTGGTCAACCAACGCGGCTGTTATTTCTTCTGAAAACCCTGGCTTTTCTATTGTAAGCGGTTATAGTCGTTATCCAGTTTCAACGCCTGTAATTTATATCACAGAGGATGACCATGTCTGAATGTCCTGTTTGTCAAACCCAATATATCCCAAGCAATGGGAATTGTTGCTCTGTCTGTGGGTGGGATTTGACCCCCTATCCACCCACCTTAGTGCAGTCTGTACCCTCAGAATTTTTGCAGCAGCAGTCAGTTCAATTGGATTGGGCGAGGCAGATGTGGGCTAAGTGGTCATTTTCCCAAGGGGTTTGGCAAACGCTTTCTCCTCTCAAAGAACAGTTATCTCAAATTCAACAGCAGCTTCAGCAGGCACAACAGGAACGGCAGGATTTGCATGAGCAACTCCAACAACTGCTACCGCAACTGGATCAGCCCTTACCCACTCTCAACACGGAAACTCACCAAGAGTCAACGCCATTACCTCCCTTGGAAGTTGCTGTTTTGAATTATGAATTAATTGAACACCAATTCACGCTTAATGATTTTTCTGACTCAGTGTTATCGGTTGCCATTAGTCCAGATGGCGAAACTTTAGTCAGTGGCGGTTATGACAACATGATTAAACTGTGGAATCTCCAAACTAGAGAGATGATTCGCACAATTCCAGGGCATACCAATTCAGTTGTTTCTGTTGCCATTAGCCCCGATGGTGAAACGTTAATTAGTGGTAGTGCTGATAATAGCCTGAAAATTTGGAACTTAAACACGGGCGACTCAATAATGACGGCTGATGAACATTTGGATTCAGTTTTATCGGTGGCTATTAGCCCTGACCGCAAAACTGTAGCCAGCGCTAGTTCGGACGGTACGATTAAGCTGTGGGATTTGATCACTGGATATGAGATCCGCACGTTATTTGGTCATGCTGACGCCGTATTGTCAGTGGCTATTAGTCCCGATGGACAGAGTTTAGTTAGTGGCAGTTCTGATGATACGATTAAAGTCTGGAATTTGAAAAAAGGTAAAGAAATTCGTACCTTGATCGGACATACAAATTCTGTTCTTTCGGTGGCAATTAATCCCGATGGAAAAACCCTCGTGAGTGGGGGATATGATGATACAATTAGAGTGTGGAATCTAAAAACGGGGGAAGAAATTCGCACGATTACAGGTCATAACGATTCCGTCTTGTCGGTTGCTGTTAGTCCAGCTGGGCAAATTTTAGTTAGTGGTAGTTCTGACAATACAATTAAGGTTTGGCATCTGAAAACGGGAAAAGAAATCCACACCTTGAGGGGTCATTCGAGTTCGGTTATTTCAGTGGCACTAAGCCGAGATGGTAAAACAATAGCCAGTTGCAGTTCTGATAAAACGATCAAGGTTTGGCGCGTTTTGAGTTGACGTTAAATTGGGGTTATTTGTCATTCGTCATTTATTAGGGGAAAGTCAAGGTGTGACAACAAATTAAAAGCCTTTTCCTGACAGGGATTGAAGCTATTTAATTGGGCTACAATCCACACCCCACACCCTACCTTGGCTTCCTAATAATAAGTTTAGTAAAGTTTGATCACACTCCCTTGGATACTCCCGGCTAAAATTAATGTTATCGGTAGAAAAAAGTCTAAGTGCTGGGCTAACCTGTAAAATCCAAAATTCTCTCCAAAGCGGATTTAGAAATTCTTATAATTCTGAGAAGACTCTAAAGCTCATCCCATCATCATACAAGCTGACTTATATCACTGCTCAATAAGACTTGAATCACCTTTTAAGTTGCACGATATCACAGACGCTTCAGCTTATCATCACGGTAGTCTTTGACAATACTCCTCATACTAGGTAATGTTGAGTTCTGAGTTGTCCTATGCAAGTCCCCATCAGACTTTTACCGGGCGCGATCTCCGATTTATTTGCTCAAGTTAGTATGTGTGGGAAAATTACTATGGCAGATCGGTATGGACTCATGGCAGCTTTATTGGAGGATGATCTTACTGAAGAAGAAAGAAATTCTATTGATAGATTACTCCATGCTTTCTGTCGTGGACGTATGCATATCGTGGATAAAATTTCAATGGTTTTGTGATACTTATTAATCTCCATTGATTTTCTGCTCAAGGTACATTTATTGGAAAATTTAAAATGACTACCATCACTTGTGGAGACGTTTCTAAAAAATGTCTCTTTTTTATGGGATAGTTTGGCTGGGGGAGCAGCGACTTACAGTTTAGTGAGAAATATTGTGATTTATCTCACTAAATAGAACTAATTTATATCACGCCACTATGGCAATTAAGTTACAGTTGAATGCTGATTTAGTCACTTGCCTATCAGATTTTAATCACATTAGTACTTGACGTATATCACCAATAAAAAAAACATAAATCACTTTTTAATCCCAGCAAATGCCTCATAGTAAAATGGTTGCATTTATCGGAGTAATATGAAACGTAAAGTCCAACTTATACCGGGCGCAATTGCTGATTTATTTGCTCAAGTAAGTTGTTCTGGTAAAATTACACTGGCTGATAGATATGGACTCATGGCAGCCATGTTAGAAGACTCGCTCACAGAAGAAGAGAGACAGTCCATTGATAGACTGCTGCGTGCTTTGAGCAAGGGACGCATGCAAATCGTTAATGAACTTTCAGCACAGCGGTGTTGTGCTGATTCTCCGTCGTCTTTTTCAGTAACTAACTTCAGGTTAAAGAATTAGACGCCATCCACTGACGAGTGCCAAAAAATTGACAAGAGTGGGCGGCAACTTTTGCTGAAGCAACTAGGGCTTCAGTAAACGTATGTTTGAGGATAGAGTGACAGAATGCCCCATGAAAAACATCACCGGCTCCCAATGTATCAACCGCATCAACACAAGGGACTGATAATTGACCCGACATTCCCCGAGTAAGGTAATCAATCGGTTTTTTCCCATGGGTAATCGCAATGTGAGGAATTCCAGCAGCTCTAAGATAAGCGATCGCGTCTTTGTGAGTTTGACAGTCTGGGGGATAAAAATTCGCTGAGCATAAGGCATAATCGACAAAAGGCAAAAGATTTTCTAATCCGGGTTTCCAACTTCCCCCATCCAAGACAACTGGGATCTGGCGGGATTTTGCGGATTGAGCGATCGCGCAACTCACTGCTATTTGATGACCATCAATCATCACAATATCAATATCAGTGTCAATACCGGGCGGTAGTTGCTCAATCTCCGCTTGAATCTTAGCCGCATTAATCGAAACCACAGCGCGATCGCCAGTCCCTTGGGTAACAATAATTGAAGAAATGGGTGGGGGACTAGTTACTGTTGGATCTAAATCAGCCAGAGTTACTCCCTGATCTTGCAAATCGGAACGGATCAGGGGTGTAATGGGGTGAGTTCCCACTACACCTAAGATTGTCGCGCGATCGCCTAAATAACTAAATGTGACAGCCGCGTTTGTGGCTGGACCCCCAGCCGCCACGGTATAATCAGAAGCAGCAATTTTTTCATTTTGACCCGGTAGTTTAGGGCTAAGGTAAACCAGGTCTAATGTGACCATACCCACGAAAAGCCCATTGTTTGCCATTGATTGTAGATTAGAGAAATAGCGGTTAACGAGATAATCATAAGGGGTTACTTGATATCTCATCAATCAGATCATGCCTGTTTCTCAGACGTTCCACCGGAACGCCTCTACAATCTCCCCTTTAAGGAATTCGTTCGACGGGTAAACCCGTAGGTCCTAAGCCTTCAAACATCAAAACCTCACAAGATGGCAGAGTTAGAGTAGTGTAATCGCAGGTATACGTAGCTAAGGGTTCGGCTCGGTCATTGAAGACTCGGACATTATAGTTATAGTCTCTAGCAACAGTTCCGAAATGATTAATGAAGCTGTATCGTTCTAAGTAGTTTAGCAGCGTCCACGGTTGACGGCTAACAACCAAATCCACCCGCTGCTCATCTTGGTAAGCGAGCCAGTTCACGAGCAGTTTACCGCCAAATTCATCAAACTGATCTTCTGCCCACCAAAGGCTGGGAATTGTAATATGTTGCTGGGAGATTGTATTGGCTGTAATGATATTGGGAGGTAGGACAGCCTCAGGTTCTAGTAGTTCTGTTTCTAGGGGGACTAAGGACGGTATTGGTGCAGAAGTGCGTTGCGCCGTTGCTGTTGGTGTGATCAACAGCAGGAAGGAAATGGCGATGAGCCAAATTTTTAATTGCCCCAACTGACTGAACACTGATTTAATCATCATTTCTTTACTCTAATTGTATGAGTTCTTGACATCCTCCCACAGCAAATCAAAGATTATGGCGTGGGACTTATAGCTCCCCAAACCCCTCACCAGTTAAATTAGGGAAGATTTTGTTGGCATAGTTGGAAGATATACCGCAGCCGTCCGAGTAAGAGTTCCATATCTCCAGTTGAATACAGAGGCGTTTCATACCCAATACCCTCGATAGCGAGCTTGTAGAATCTCCAGCCTTCGCCATTCGTAACAATGCCCAAAATATCTATGTCATGGTTATGCTGTTGATTGTTCCACTGGCAGGCTTGCATCTCTACCAGGCATTGAGCTAACCCTTGCTCGAAATCATCTTTTTTGGCTTCAATGATACACAACATCGGCATATCTAGAAATCGCTTACGTTCAGCAATCAGGTAATCTACATATCCTGCTAGCTGATCGCTTTCAAGCTGCGCTCCTTTCCAGATTTTGAGGCGATCACAAGGGTTAATGGCTTCATCGCATATAGCATCAATCAAAAGCTTTTTGGATTCTTCATAGCTTTCAAGATCGAAGTGGCGGTTGAGTCGGGTGAGGTGTTCTTGGAAAAAGGCACTGAGTGGAACGGGTTCAGTTTCCAGTATCCAAGGTAGCAGATCGATGAGTCCAACGTACTGAAATGCCTCGCCTTTCCTGAAGCTAGAGAATTTGCGCTTCTTCGATTTTGGGATTTTCTCTCTGCGACTTTTTCCACTTTTCATGAGATCACCTCAACCCACTATTCTGGAGGAGGAACTTTTTTCTAGAGAAATTAATTTCCTTGAGCTTTTTAATTCCATCTGTCTCTTTTTTCCCAAAGTAGTATGATCACGGTTTCCTTTCAAGTACCATTAGCCCCAAAGCCGACGCCGAGGAGATCCATTGAGACGTTGATGAGTATCGGCTAGCAAACCAGGAATATCGAGTTGTTCCGGACAACGGGGTAAGCAGTCACCACAGCTTGTACAACGATTACCCTTAACCCCAGCAAACCAATGTCCTGCATTTTCAAACATGCCATAGCGGTATTGCCCGTAATCTGTCATATCATAAGCCACGGCTAAGTTCCGCAGCCTTAATACTTCTGGAATGTTAATCTTTTCCGGACAAGGCAGACATTGGTAACATTGGCTACAACGGTCTGTTCCTAAAGCCGTTTCAGCTTGGGTTTCTAAACGGGAAAATACTTCACTTTCTTGGGGAGTCAGGGAGTCATCCCGCTCCGCAACGGCTAATGGGGCGTCCAATTCCTTTGGGTTAGCAGGTCCCACGCTCAGGGTGGTAATTCGGCGATCGCTCAATAAAAAACGATAGTTTAACTCTAATGGTGAGAAGGGATAGCAGAGTTCGACGAGTTTCGCCGGGGGGGTGTAGAGTCGTCCGCCCTTATCCGCCGGAGATATGATAAACACACCCATATCCTTCTGGTGCGCCAATTCTACGGCTGGACTATGGCGCTGAAAGATATAGTAGTAATGTAGGTTGATAAATTCAAATAAATTGGTCTGGATTGCTGCTACTATGACCTCTAGGGGAGCATGAGTGGAAAAGCCGAGGTGTCTAATCTGACCCTCTGCTAATGCGTCTTGTATTGCCTGCATACAGCCTCTCGGAGACTCAACCCAGGTCAGATGTTCCCAGGTGTTGATTCCATGAATGGCTAAGCAATCCAGATAGTCTAGCTGTAGACGCTCTAAGGATTCATTAATCCACTGACCCATGATTTGAGGATCAGGCGTTGGCGGTAGCTTAGTCGTGATCGTGAGTTGTTCTCGTGGTACGGGTAATTTTTTGAGGATATTCCCCAAATACTGCTCGCTTTTACCATAACTGCGGGCGGTTTCTAGGTGATTAATCCCCTTCGCGATCGCGTGTTGTACGGTAAATTGAGCATCTGACTCGCCCGCCAAGCAGCGCATGGTTCCTAGGGAAAATACGGATAGCCACAGATTGGTTTTCCCAAACCGTCGATAACGCATTTGTGACTTACCATCCCCTTACCATTCCATGAGCAATGACCACCTAAGCTTCACCGCCGGTTTTAAATCCTTTATGCTGGGAAAAGTCTTCCGGTCGGATATTGGAGACAAACTCTCTAAAAGCTCGTCGTTCTTCTTCATCCGCATCTCGATCAACGGGTATTGACGCATCCGCGATCACTTCTTCCATCACCCAGATTGGGCTATCCGTGCGAAGGGCGATCGAGATCGCATCACTGGGTCTAGCATCAATTTCCTTTTTCACTTCACCCTGACGCACACAGAGGATAGCATAGAAGGTATTATCTTGGAGTGAGTGGATAATGATCCGCTCTAACTTCATGTCCCATGTTTCCATGAGACTCACAAACAAATCGTGTGTCAGAGGGCGGGGAGCCTTTTGGCGTTCTAAAGCGCTGATAATTGCTTTTGCCTGATCTTGTCCAATGTAAATCGGGAGAGCGCGTCGCTCTTGTGAGTCTTTCAGCAGCACGATTGGACTACGGGTGACAGCATCTAATGCAATTCCAGCAACTTTCATTTCAATCATTAGCTTAGCCTCTAGAATACAGTCGGCGTCGAGGGCATCAACGCGAAGCAGTAAAGCCCCATGGGATGGATTTAAAGTAGAACAATTGTACTAGCTTATCTGACTTCACCGATTAACCCCAGAATCAGTCCTCTAGTATCAAATTGGGCGGAGATCAACGAGATTGTATTCTCCCAGTATGCCCCAGTCTCAGGACGTTTGTTTCGGGACTTTATCAAAAAAAACACATAACCGTTCATCCTTGTCCCCAATAGCTCTCTAGCGGTTAATCTCCCTCGCTTTGATCAACTGCCACCTCCTTGCTTTGCCTCCTAACATTGGTATAGACTTGTTTTGATAAGCGATGAACTAAGTGCTTCAAGTGATTGAATTGCAACTTTAGCTTGACTTATGTTGCCGTATTAGGGTAGGACTAATCATTAAACACTGGTTAGTTAAAAAGAGTTCCTCAGTGAAACTTCCCCTTCACTACCCCCAAAACCATTTTATCACGGAGCCTCTATAATCGGTGATCCGCGACCCGCTACTTTGATCAAATCGTGTTCACAGGATTAATTCAAGCACTAGGCACCCTGCAACCGCTAGGCGGCGATCGCTTTCAATTGACTTGTCTTCCTGACAAGGCAGCCGTGATTCTAGACGATCTAGCCATTGGTGATAGTGTAGCTGTTGATGGAATATGTTTGACGGTGGAAGAAATTTTGTCCCAAGGTTTTGTGGCAACAGCTTCCGATGAGACATTAAGCCGCACTACTCTGGGGCAAAGGCATCAAGCTGCTACCTATGTCAATTTGGAAACATCAATACGAGTCGGTAGTAAACTAGGGGGACATTTTGTCACAGGTCACATTGATGGGATTGGTTCTCTCCAGGACTCTGTAAAAACAACAAATTCCTGGATTCTATGTTTTACTTCACCGGCATCCTTACAAAATTTATGGCAGCGTCATGTTGCTCGTTTTCTCGTTCCGAAGGGGAGTATTGCTGTCAATGGCGTCAGTTTGACCATTGCTGAGTGTGATCCCCACGGAAGTTGGTTTAAGGTGGCAGTTATTCCCCACAGTTATGCTCAAACCAATTTGAGTTATTTGCAGTTAGGACAGTGGGTGAACTTAGAAAGCGATATTTTAGGCAAGTATGTTGAGAAATTACTATTACTAGGGGATCAAGTCAAGAGTGTGAATTCTTTATCTACAGATGATATTTCACCTGAATTTCTCGCCGAACACGGGTATTTGTGAATTATGAAGTAGCCAAAGTGTGGGGAACTCAGGCTGACGTCCACAGGCAACTCAAATAGCGTAATCATTCCGTATCGCATCATGTAGTACAGAATGTAGGTTTCTCCTTTGCTATTTTTTAGGTTTTTTTACCCCTTCAGACAATAGCGTTTATCTTGGAAATATAGTTGTCGCCATAAAGGTAAGGATATAAGCAATTATTACGCCTTGCTCTGAGATAAAATGGCGTTTGGTTAAAACTTGGTCATCAGTGGTGGGAAGCTGATGGCACTAAAGTGCCTACTAGGAACTTACAGGAGAGAATAAACGATGACGAATAGAATAACAGAAGTTGTTGGAGATGATGGCGAAACCATTTATATCCAATATGATGATGAAGACAGTGATGCACTGCAAGCCGTGGGCTTTATTGATGATATTCAAGAGAGAACAAATAAATTAAAACGAACTATGAAGAGTACAGTCAAGAGTTACTCTAAACTGGTACTCGATAGTGTAAAACAGGGACTGACTGATAACCTAGCACCGAGTAAAGTTGCCTTAGAATTTGGCTTACAAACAGGGGGAGAAACCGGAATACCCTTTGTCACCAAAGGAACCGCCCAAGCCAATGTAAAAGTCACCATTGAATGGGATTTAAGTCAAAAAAATCCACCCAGTTTGTAGTCAGGGAACCTGAGCTCATCAAACTACAAGAACCCAACCCAATGCTCTTGTTGTTTGTAGTAATGGCTTTAGCCTATCAAACTACAAGAACCCAACCCAATCCTTTCGTCATACCCAAACACCAGAACCAAACATCATCTATGATGAAATAAGATAACTCCCCCATACCTAACACTTCACCGGAAAACACCAAACCAGAGAATCGGGGCGGGTTTAATTGCATCTAGGTACAACCGAAAAGATAGTCGTAAAACCCGCCCCTACAAATTGACGCGCTTATCCCATCAAACGTCAACCCCATCCCAGTTTAAGATGAGTTACTATGGTCTTGACCAACTCCGGGAATCCATGGTGAAAATCCTGAATCCCGCTAAAGGAGAAACCGCAGGTTCAGGTTTCCTCATTCGGTCTGATGGTTACTTAGTCACTTGTCACCATGTTATTTATTTACTTGATCGCCTCATAGTAGAATATCAGGGACAGGAATACGAGGCGCAATGGTGCGAAGCCTTATCTAATCCAGATGTTGATATTGCCATTCTCAAGATAACGATTGAAAACGCCCCCGCCGTACCGATAATTAATCCGCAACAGTTATCAACCTCGGTAACGGTTTATGGATTTCCGCCCTCGCGAAAGAATTTTTTTCCCGAAGGGATTAACTTTTCCGCGCCAACCATTCGCCCCAGTGCGCCTGTTAAAATTCTACCCACCTATCGCATCCAAACTGTAACCGCGACAAATCATTGGAATCGATTACCCCAAGAACAGTCTACTTTTTTGTCTCATCGAATTGATACGAAAGTTGATCCAGGAACTAGCGGCGGCGCTGTTTTTGCTGAAGACTTGGGTGGTGTGGTGGGCGTGATTCAGTGTAGTAAAAGCGATGAAAGTTATCTGATTCGCTGGGACAATTGTTTAGAGAGTTTGGATGAACTGGGGTTAGAACCGGAGAAAAATGCCGTTTGTCAATTTCTGGAGGCGATTGAAAATGATCAACGATTTAAATCCATTGGCTTTTTCCACACACCGCAAAAAGTTGTATTGCAAGAGCAATATATTCCGATTCAAGTCACCCTGGAACGGAAGTATAAGCATGAGGTAGAAACGACGTGGGGGTATGGGGAATCTGAGGCAGAAATTAAACGGGTTTATGCGCTCAAAGGTGGGGTAGAAGCGGTTGAGGAATCGCGACAAACTCAGGTGGATTGGCAAGAGGCGAAAAAAGAGCATTCCAGATTAATGGTTTTGGCTGATCCGGGGATGGGGAAGTCTACGTTATTAAAAATGGAGGCGGGATTAATTGCTAAACAGGAGAGGGAAAACCTAACCCCCCAGATTTCTTCTCGATTAGATCTCTCTTCCGTTACCCTTATAGATCCCCCTTCCGTCCCCCTTAAAAAGGGGGAAACTAAAGAAGGCGGCGCTGATATTGTACCGAACGGAGAACCAGATTCTCCTCGTATAACCCACCTTAAAAAGGAAGAAACTAAAGAAGGCGGCGCTGGTATTGTACCGAACGGAGAACCAGATTCTCCTCGTATAACTCCCTTTAAAAAGGGAGAAATCAAAGAAGGCAGCACTGATATTGTACCGAACGGAGAACCAGATTTCCCTCATATAACCCCCCTTTTGAAGGGGGGGAGGGGGGATCAAAAAGCCTTGGGTGAGAGTTCAACTGTCAACTTAAACAAGGTAGAAACCAGGGCAATAGATGATGTAATATTCCCCCTATTTCTGCGCCTATCCGACTTGGATGAAACTCCCCAAGAAATCATTGAGTCAATACCTCAACTGATCCAGCGAGATTATCCGAAAAACTATCCAGCTATTGACACACTGCTACAAGAAAAATTAGAGAATGGCAAATGTTACTTACTATTAGATGCCTTAGATGAAGTCCCCAAACAGAATCGGACTCGTTTAGCCGAAAAGCTAAATCGATTTGCCCGCAATTATAACTGTCCGATGATTTGCACCTCTCGCATTGTTGGCTATGGCGGTGCTTTTTTGCAGGAGGCAAAAGAAGTAGAAATTGTTCCGTTTAGTCAAAAGCAAACCGAAGCCTATATTCAAACCTGGTTTAAAAATGCGGCGGGTTATCTAGAAGATGATTCTGTCTCAGCCGAGGGATTGATTGAAGAACTCCGCCATAAACCCCAAATTAGTGGATTGGCTCAAAATCCATTATTGTTGTCGTTACTGTGTAGTTTATATCAAGTCAAAGGATTGACGCTTCCAGCACGGCGGACTCAGGTGTATGGTAAAGCCGTGGATTATATGTTGGGTAAATGGGGAGTTGATAATCATCGACAATGGGTGAATGAGGCGCGAGTATCAGCTAAAAAAGAGCTTTTGCAGGAACTGGCTTATCAATTTAGTGCTGAAGGCAAGGAAATTTTTTCCATAGACGAACTCAGGCGCAAGATAGAAAACTATCTGGGAAGTGAGCAGGTGTGCAGTGATTTTAAATCGCTGAGTGCGGCGAGTTTGATTGAGGAGTTGTCTGAGAATGATGGTATTATTCAACTATTGGATAGAGGGGGCGATCGCTATCTTTTTCTCCACCGCACGTTTCAGGAGTATTTGACAGCAGCGTATTTGAGTCGGGTTGAGAATGGGGTGGCGTTAGCGCGGCAGCATTTTTGGGACTATGACTGGCATGAAACCCTAAGTTTGCTGGCGGGATTGATGAATAATCCGATTCCTTTGCTGCAAGCGATTACCAAGGAAAAGGATGATATTTTTAAAACGCTTTTACTGTTAGCGGGGCGATGTTTGGCGGAATGTTCAGAATGTTCTCACCCTTTGGTTACTAAGGTAATTGATAGACTGTACAAGTTTTGGCTGTCTTATCCAAGGGTTGGGTTTATCACTTCCACGCTTGTGGCACTGAGTCAGGTGAATTCGCAGATGGTTCAGAAGTGGCAAGCTGCCCTCCATGATTCCGATAGTTACGTGAGAAGCACAGCAGCAGAAGCTTTGGGTAAGATCGGCAATACTCAAGCTGTCGAGGGTTTAATTGCTGCCCTTAATTATTCCCATAGTGAAGTCAGAAGGGAAGCAGCAGAAGCCTTGGGTAAGATAGGCAATACTCAAGCTGTCGAGGGTTTAATTACTGCCCTTCATGATTCCAATAGTGACGTGAGATGGAGGGCAGCAGTAGCTTTGGCTAAGGTAGACAATACTCAAGTTGTCGAGGGTTTAATTGCTGCTCTCCATGATTCCGATAGTTACGTGAGAAGCACAGCAGCAGAAGCTTTGGGTAAGATAAGCAATACTCAAGCTGTCGAGGGTTTAATTGCTGCCCTCCATGATTCCAATAGTGACGTGAGATGGAGGGCCGCAGTAGCTTTGGCTAAGATAGGCAATACTCAAGTTGTTGATAGTTTAATCGCTGCCCTCCATGATTCCAATAGTGACGTGAGATGGGAAGCAGCAGCAGCTTTGGCTGAGATAGGCAATCCTCAAGCTGTTGATAGTTTAATCGCTGTCCTCCATGATTCCAATAGTGACGTGAGATGGGAAGCAGCAGCAGCTTTGGGTAAGATAGGCAATACTCAAGCTGTTGATGGTTTAATTGCTGCCCTCCATGATTCCAATAGTGACGTGAGATGGAGGGCAGCAGTAGCTTTGGGTAAGATAGGCAATACTCAAGCTGTTGATAGTTTAATTACTGCCCTTCATGATTCTAATAGTGAAGTCAGAAGGGAAGCAGCAGAAGCCTTGAGTAAGATAGGCAATACTCAAGCTGTTGATAGTTTAATTGCTGCCCTCAACCATTCCAAGAGTGACGTGAGATGGAAAGCAGCAGTAGCTTTGGGTAAGATAGGCAATACTCAAGCTGTTGATAGTTTAATTGCTGCCCTCTATCATTCCGATCCTTACTTGAGATGGGAAGCAGCAGTAGCTTTGGGTAAGATAGGCAATACTCAAGCTGTCGAGAGTTTAATTGCTGCCCTCTATCATTCCCATTCCGATCCTTACTTGAGATGGGAAGCAGCATGGGCTTTGGGTAAGATAGGGGATACTCAAGCTGTCGAGGGTTTAATTGCTGTCCTCAATGATTCCGATAGTAACGTGAGAAGGGAAGCAGCATGGGCTTTGGGTAAGATAGGGGATACTCAAGCTGTCGAGGGTTTAATTGCTGTCCTCAATGATTCCGATAGTAACGTGAGAAGGGAAGCAG
>NZ_JBKHUP010000058.1:0-51603 GCF_046565525.1 Coleofasciculus sp.
AAGGTGTCATGACCCAGGTAGCGTAGTTCATTAAAGAACTGAGACTGGCTATCTCTACAGTTTTGGTATTTGTTGTCCATTACTGTCCACTGTTCGACGGATAGCACTAAAGGATTACCCTATTAGGGTTATATACTGGAGAGTTATACGAAAGAATCCTCCTTTTGAAGGAAGATTAGGACTATAATTAGGAGCTTGGCTTTTCTGGGAAACCCATACCCATTAGGGACAAAGGATTTAGCCACGAATCAAGATGACTCAACAATACGATGTATATGGTCTCGGTAATGCCCTATTGGACATTGAATTAGAAGTTTCCCCAGAGTTACTCCAGGAACTGGACATTGATAAAGGGGTGATGACTTTAATTGAAGAAGATCATCAGTACAAGATCCTGAAACGCTTAGAGGGTAAGTCCATGAAGCGCGGCGGTGGGGGATCGGCGGCAAATACAATGATTGCCGTTAGCCAGTTTGGGGGTAAAGCCTTCTATTCTTGTAAAGTCGCCAATGATGAAGACGGACAGGTTTACCTGGGGGATTTGCTCCGCTTTAAGGTTGACACAAACCTGCAATACCATCCTCCTGAAGCTGGAATTACTGGTAAATGCTTGGTGTTGGTCACGCCGGATGCCGATCGCACCATGAATACGTTCCTGGGAATTTCCGCAAGCTTCTCAGAAGCAGAATTAGTCCCCGACGCGATCGCACAGTCCAAATATACCTATATTGAAGGGTATTTGGTGACCGGTGCTGCCAGTAAAGCGGCGGCGATTCAAGCCAGAGATATTGCCAAAGCGGCGGGTCAAAAAATCGCCCTATCCCTGTCTGATCTCAATATGGTGAAGTTCTTTAAAGATGGATTGCTCGAAATCATCGGTTCAGGCGTGGATTTCCTCTTTGCTAATGAAAGTGAAGCCCTAAAAATGGCGGACACTGAGGATCTTATGGTTGCTGTTGATTACTTCAAAGGGTTAACTAAGGGGTTTGCGATTACCCGTGGAGCGAAAGGATCGGTAATCTTTGATGGACAAGAGATAATCGAGATTGAGCCAGTACCTGTTAAAGCAGTTGACACCGTTGGCGCAGGAGATATGTATGCTGGTGCGGTTCTTTACGGATTGACTCATGGTATGAGTTATGCTCAAGCTGGTCAATTAGGTTCCAAAGCGGCGGCAAAGTTAGTTACGAGTTTCGGTCCGCGCATGGACACCCAAGACACTCGATCTTTGTTGGTTGTTTGACACTCACCACTCTACAACATAGGAGAATTCTTATGGTTCAATCGAATACAAACCCGTTCAATGAACAAGAGCAATCAACGCTATCCATATCTGCTGACGAAGCAGGTAACTATTCCTATTGCTCACTCCCTGAAGTTGCCCCGCGTGACTTGTCAGGGATTGTCAATCGTAATCGTGCCAATCTTATACTATTTCTGGATCAGAAATGGGTGAACGGCACAATCTTACATTACTACTTCTTCGATCAGCCAAGGGAGTGGGCAACGACTGAGACCGAAAAAAATGTTGTCCGTAAAGCATTTGATGTCTGGAAGCAGGTGGGTATTGGACTGGAATTTAAGGAAGTCAAGTCACCAGACGAGGCAGAAATCCGGATTGGCTTCCTGCGCGGAGATGGTGCTTGGTCTTATATTGGCAGGGATATTCTAGCTATCGGGCGGGATGAACGGACAATGAACTTTGGTTGGGATTTAACCCGCTATCCTGGCGAAATTGACACCGCTATCCATGAGATTGGTCATACCCTAGGATTCCCTCACGAACACCAAAACCCTAATGCTGGTATTGTTTGGGATGAACAAGCCGTTTACGCCGAACTCGCAGCACCTCCTAATAATTGGGATCGGGACACCACCTATTACAATATCATTCGTAAAATTAACCCGGATACAGTGCAAGGGTCAAACTGGGACCCCGACTCAATCATGCACTATCCCTTTGGCGCGGGTTTAATTAAAGCACCACCCAAGTATAGAAATGGTTTAACTCCAGCACCTGGGTTATCTGAGAGGGATCAAACTTGGATCAAGACGTTTTACCCACTGTTAGGAGAGAAGGATTATACCGAACTTAAACCCTTCCAATCGGTTCCCTTAACCATCGCACCTGGGGAACAGATGAATTTCCGTATCCAACCCGAAGCGACGCGATCCTATACAATCCGCACCTTTGGCACATCAGACACGGTGATGGTTCTGTTTGAAGAGGTTAATGGCGAACTCCGTTATCTTACTGGGGATGACGATAGTGGCGAGGACTATAATGCCGAGATTCAGGTCAAGTTATTCCGGGGGCGTCGATATGTGTTGCGTATCCGCCTCTACTATAGCGATCGCGCGGGAGAAACAGCCGTGATGATGTGGTAAATCTTCACATCTGGGGGCGTTTTGAGTGTGTAGGGGCGGGTTTCACTACTATCGTTTCTGACCTTACCCAGATGTGAGTAAACCCGCCCCGACTTGATCCTTCGCTTCAATGCGTTGAACATGGCGCGTAACCCAACGCCTGAATACTCCGTACTTACTGTGCTGAACTATCAGTTTTAATAGCTCTTGATATATCCATCTAAAGGCAATCCTCGTAGTGAAGGTCGCAGATAACTGTAACTTTTTTCTAAATTAGGAAATTGTGCTATGTATTGACACTTTTTACTGAACTCCTGAAATAACCTCTCTCCAGCGTCCACATTCCTAGCCAAGAAATAGTCAGCAATAGCATTCAAATCCCGACTCGCAGAAGGTGAAATCAGATAACGACTCATTCTATCTCTTGACGCGCTTGTTTAAATTTCTCTAAAATCCCCGCGACAACAGCGTCCCCATCTAATCCTGATTCAGACCCTCTGTAATCTCATTTCTAGGAATCAGATTCAGCATCTTACAAGCCCCTCATCTCCCTCTATACCACCAACTCCGGCGCACGACGCCGGGGTATTTCATAAGTTAAAAAATCATACGCCAACTTTGTCTTCGGGAAAATGGCTTGTGCTTCCGCCAGCAAATCCTCTAACTCAATGTTATTTCCGGGTGCATAACGAGGGCTAAAATGGGTCATAATTAACCGCTTAACTCCAGCGCTTAACGCCACTTGTGCCGCCATCGTTGAGGTGGAATGCAACCGTTCAAATGCCAATTGAGAATCGTGATGAGCGAACGTCGCTTCATGAATCAACACATCAGCATCCTGGGCAAGTTCTACCGCCCCATCACAATAGACTGTATCCGTACAGTAAACAAATTTACGCCCAACTTCCGGTTCCCCACACAAGTCTTTGCCCTGAATTTTACGTCCATCAGTTAGGGTGACGGTTTCTCCCTGCTTAAGTTTGCCATAAATAGGTCCGGGTGGAATCTTCAATGCCTTCGCTTTTTCCACATCAAACCGTCCGGGACGATCTTTTTCAACAATGCGATATCCAAAGGCAGTCACACGATGCTTGAGCGTCCCACAGATTACCGTATATTCCTCATCCTCGTAAATAATACCGGGGCTAACGGTGTGTACCTGAGTTGGGAATGAAAAACGGGTATGAGAGTATTTGCCGCAAGCTTTTAAGTAATCATTAAGACCAGGAGGACCATAAAGATCAACTCGATCAACATTACCCGCTAAACCACAGCTAGCCAGTAGTCCCATTAAGCCAAAGATATGGTCACCGTGCAAATGGGTGATAAAAATGCGGCGAAGCTGACTCGTTTTGATTTCACTGCGTAAAAGCTGATGCTGAGTGCCTTCACCACAGTCAAACAGCCAAAACTCTGCCCGTTGAGGGAGACGCAGTGCCACACTAGACACATTGCGCGATCGCGTTGGTACTCCGGAACTGGTTCCTAAAAACGTAATTTGCACAGGCTTGACCCTTGAACCTTGGTCTTTTGAGAGAGACTTCCCTATTTATGTTACAGTTTTGCTGCGTGCGATCGGGGATTGAGTGTGATCAATCCAGTTCAATTCGCACAGTTTGCACACCCCCTGCCACAGACACTTCGATCGCCCTAGGTGGTTTAGGTTTGGGTATAACACTGATTTCACCATTGCTTTCTAGACGAGCCATTTCCACCTGAGTGGTTTCAGTGATTTTTCCCTTGAGACGCAAAGACGACTCTAAATCTCTGTAGCTGATATGACTTTTTCGCATCGCTTGGTAAATGACGTGACCCTCGCGAATTAGAGTTCGGGGCTTACCCTTCACCCAAACATCAAACCGCTCAACATGAAACGCCAGTGCTGACACTAGCCCATGCATTCCCACTAATACTAACGCCGCGCCTAGTGTTTCAAAATAGGGTGCTGCGCCATTAATGGCACGACTCAAGGTAGACCCCAGAACAACACCCAGCAGCACATCCATCGCCGCATATTTGCCGATAAAACGTCGATCACCTATCACCCGCACCATAATCAGCGCAGTCCCATAGATAACCGCTGCCCGTAATCCCATCTGCCACACATTGAGCGTTTGGGCTTCTAGCCCAAATGCCCAGCTAATTGTATCCCCAACTGTCTGAATCATCTTAATTCCTGACTTTAACTTGACGGTTCAGATCCGATCAGCAGCACCGTAATTATGCCCGCTAAGATAATTAACCCAACATTAATCGCCAGCAACTCTAAGCCACCAACACCTCGGAGAGGATCGTGGGACATAAAGGCGATCGCAGCCGCCGCTGCAGCGGGAACTAATGCTAAAGCAGCAACCGTTCCCACCAATGTATCGACTTTCTGCTTTACTAAAGCAATTGTCCCAGACACACCTGCAGCCAAAGCCACCACAACACTGTACCAACCGGGTTCTACCCGTTCTTCCAATAGGGGTTTATCCAGAAGATTGTCATGAGAGGGTAAAATCGTGCTGGTATTGAAAACCCATACAGTTCCCATAGCTAAAATTGTCGCCACAAATAGTCCCACTAGAGCAACAGTGAAACCGCGTAACGCCAGCCTGGGTTGACCTGCAACTAAGGCAAACGCGATCAATGATAGCGGTAGAAACGCTGGTGCAATAATCATCGAACCAATCAGAATTGGAATCGAATTAGTCAGCAAGGCAATGGCTGACAAAATGCCAGACATGCCCATTAACACTAAATAAGACGGGGAAAGCATGACCTCTTGTGAGAGTTGCTGGAGAATCTTGGGTTCAACCAGAGGTTGCTCTTGAGTGGGAATTAACTCGCTAGGTTTGTCAATCATTTTGAAAATAGGGAACAGGGAACACAGAACCGGGAATAGGACTCTAGGCAATAGGAAATGGGACGGGCGAGATTTCCTCGACAGGAGATTATACCGTTGGGATCGCCTCGCACTAGCCGATGAGCAAGAAACATGTTAAAAATATGCCTGTCAATCTTTTTACGGGATGTAATGGTAGCCAGAGAAAAATTTATTGGGCGGATTGCAGGATTCGAGTATCGGGAGCGCAATAATTTAGCTACTGCCAATGTTGGCAATTCAATCTCTGTTAATTATGAAACCGAGAATAGTCTTCGTGTGAGGAAGTTTTACAGATGACATCTAGACGTTTTCCCTTCATTATGGTAAAGATGCTTAGGATAATGAGTTGCTCTCTTCGCCGTCATTGGTGGCTCTCTTTTTTATTGTGGATGATCTTAGTCGGTCCCGCCCAAGCCGTAACGGAATTGCGGGTGGCGATTGAAGAGGGAGTCAGTCGCGTTAAGGTAGGAAGTTCAACCAAAGCGATTGTTCGCGATAGCGCAGGTCAGTCTGTGGGAGAACTTGCGCCCATGAATGGCTTTAATGCTCAATCTGGAGGAAGTCGAGTTAGTTTGGGTAGCTGGAGTTCAGGATCGCTGTGGATTGAACCAACTGAGGATGGTATGGTTTGGATAGGCGATCGCTGGTATCGGGGACGGACTCAATTAGTGGCGACAGGTGGGCGATTAACGGTGGTTAATCACGTTGACTTCGAGCAATATCTCTACAGCGTTATCGGCTCAGAAATGAGTCCGAGTTGGCCCCAAGAAGCCCTAAAAGCTCAAGCTGTTGCAGCTCGTACCTACGCCCTCTATAAACGAGCTGAATCAGGGAATAGCATCTACGATGTCGGTGATACGGTCAAGTGGCAAGTTTACAAAGGACTCGAAAGTGAAGCCGAAAGCACTCACGCCGCCGTCAATGCCACAGCCAGACAGATCATGACTTACGGGGGTAATGTAATTCTAGCCGTTTTCCATTCCTCTTCGGGTGGACATACAGAAAATGTAGAAGATATTTGGAGTCAACCTCTAGCCTACCTACGAGGGGTTCCCGATTATGATGTGGGAGCGCCTGTCTTTGAGTGGACTCAAACCTTTTCTGGTGGCGAATTGGGACGCCGGATTGGTGGGGTTGGGCGTGTCACATCTATGACACCAGAACGAACGACTCCCCATGGGCGGATTGTGACCATGCTAGTAAAAGGAACGGGCGGTAGTAAGCGGGTTAGTGGCAATGATATGCGTAAGGCGCTGGGACTGAAAAGTACCCTGTTTACAGTGAGTAATATGGGTGGCAGTTTTCAAGTCAGTGGTCGCGGGTACGGTCATGGATTAGGTTTAAGTCAATGGGGAGCGCATAATTTAGCGCAACAGGGTGTTAACTATCAACAGATTTTGAATCACTATTATCAACAGGCAACTATTTCTCAGGTTCCGTAACTCAAGAATAGTTAAAGGCAAAAGGGGAAAGATAACGGGTCTTTCCTCTTTTTGACAATTGTAGAGATGTTTCGCTGGAACGTCTCTACAAGGTTCTGACTGATTATCAACCATTATCAGAGCCTGGAAGTCTACAAAGGCTAGATTAAGAACCTGAATCTAAACGACGTTGCCACTCGGCATCAATTTGGTCTTTGCGTTGCAAATTTTGATCCAGTAAATCCTGTTCACTGGTATACACCAAATCCTCTTGCCTAATTACATTTTGCGCCGCAAACTGCTGAGCATACGCCAGCTTTTTCTGTAAATTGGCATCGGGTTGAGCCAGTGCTAATGCTTCCTGCTGTCGTTTCTGATTCCGGGCGGCGGTTTTACTATTTTTCTGTTGAATCCAGAAATAACGAATCAGAGGAATCGCTAAAAACCCAATCCCGTAACCCAGTAAAAACCAGTAAATTGACGCGACAAAAGCAACCAATCCTCCTATCTCGGCAGCAATTTCGCCTCTTAACAGAGAACCCAGCATAAAAGCACCGATAATATTCACTCCCCCTAAACCAATTGCCAGCATAATTTGCCCACTCGTGGCAGCACTAAAGCGCCAAGGCTGTTCTTGTAGGTAAGATGAAACAGGCTGAGGATGCTGCTGTTGCGCTGTTGTCTGTAAGTCGGGGAAGTGATAGATAATCTCTCCATCGGGACTGACTTCCGGACGCCCATTGAAACGGCTGAGAACGGGTAACATATAGTCTTCATACTCCCGTTGATATCCTGTGCCAATATCATCCAGATACGGAGCAATCTGTTCCGCTGTAACGGCACCGCCAGAATTACGAATCACTGTGCCGATTTCTTGCCAACGACGTTCTTCTAAATCGGCATTGGGATTACCATCACCAAACAGAAATGAGAAAATTGCCTCCAGAAAATTCTTATGCTGACTTTGATTAGAATTCCAGGAGGTGCGCCGTTGTCGATGGCGTTCGTAACCGGGGTTAAAAAACCAAAACATATCGGGCCCAATCCAGAAGTGAGGCATAAAAATCATGCCACCGCCTCGATTAGAACCACCGTTACCGCCACCACCCGAATCACTATCGTTGCTGGAACTGATACTGATGAAGATAATCGAAATGGCGATAAAAATTAGGACAATTGAGAGTAAGAGTAGAAGCCCGAAGGAAATCCGAATCAGGTAGAATAGAACACGCCAAGTTTTTGCCCACCATTCCTGCAATCGCAACCGGATGAATTTGTTTCGCAGGATTGTCCGAAAGTTCTTGGGAAACAGGTAGGCAATTTCACCTGACTCGGCGACTTGCAAATGTCCACCTGCATCGGATGCTAGCGCCAGTAATCCTCGTTCGGCTAAATTGATATTTAATCCCGCCTTAGCGGCTACATCACCCACGGTGACACGATAGCCAAGCTGCTCGACGCTATTCATTATTTTGGGATTGGGAGCCATAGCTATTATTGTAAAGATTTCTGTACTCTCTATTCCAAGTATAGAAGTCTGGCTTAGGCTTGAGACTTGCAGAAAGCCGAACACGATCGCGCCTTTGTTACCGCTACAAGAGATAGGGAAGGTGGGCGCTCTTGATTAACTGGCTTGCCGAGACTCCTCTAAGAACGGATAATCAGTATATCCATGCTCGTCACCTCCATAAAAGGTAGAGCGGTTATAGGCGTTCAGGGGAGCATTCACCTCAAACCGCTTGGGCAAGTCAGGATTGGCAATAAACAGCCTACCATACGCCACTAAATCCGCCTATCCTTCCTTGAGCACAGCGTTTCCCGTCTCGCGGGTATAACCACCTGCTGTAATTAAGGTTCCCTTGTAAATAGGACGAAAATGACGCACTCCTAATCCCTTACCCTCATCTTCAACCGTCTCATTCCCTTTGATTCTCGGTTCAATGATGTGGAGATAGGCTAAATTAAAGGGATTGAGTTGGGAAATCACATAGTTAAACAAGGCTTCTGGGTTGGAGTCAGACATATTGTTAAACGTTCCACCAGGCGAGAGGCGAATCCCCACTTTATCCGCACCCCAAACCCTGACTACAGCTTCGGTAACTTCCATGAGTAAACGAGCGCGATTTTCAATTGATCCGCCATATTGATCCGTGCGCTTATTTGACCCATCATGGAGGAATTGATCGAGCAAATAACCGTTAGCACTGTGAATTTCTACCCCATCAAATCCAGCCGCTAAAGCATTTTTTGCTCCTTGGCGATATTGTTCCACAATTGTGGGAATTTCCTCGGTTTCCAAAGCACGAGGGGTGACAAAGGGTTGCTCGCCAGTATAGGTACTCGCCATCCCTTCAGGCGCGATCGCACTCGGAGCAACGGGAAGCTCACCATTAGGCTGCATTGAGGGGTGGGAAATGCGCCCGACGTGCCACAGTTGTAAGAACATACGTCCCCCACTCTCATGCACCGCCTGAGTAACTAACTTCCAGCCTTCCACTTGTTCGGGTGAGTGGATTCCTGGGCTATAAGCGTATCCGTATCCCTGCTGGGACACTTGAGTAGCTTCAGAAATAATTAATCCTGCAGAGGTACGCTGGGCATAATAGGTGGCATTTATTTCTCTGGGTACGTTTCCCTCACCTGCACGCATCCGGGTTAAGGGCGCCATAACCATGCGATTGGGCAATTCATAAGCGCCGACTTGAACGGGTGTAAATAGATTGATATCAAAATTCATGTTTTTCGTCATTTGTTATTTGTCATTGGTCATTTAGTCAAATATTTCTTTAGGGAACAGGGAATAGACTATAGGCAATTCAGATTTATAATTAATTATTCATCATTCATTTCGTCTATTTTCAGGGAATTCTCAGAGTATCAGCATAGGATGATGATAACGATGCACCTACAGTGGCGCATGAACCAGAAGAGGTAAACTGAGGAGAGACAAGCGGATGAAACGCCAATTCCGTCCCCGAAACCTGAGAAAGCTATTGAAGTTAGCGGTATTCACGCTACTGGCGGTTGGTACAACATTACTTATTGCCACAGATCCTGCCTTCGCCCAGGAATCAGCAATGGGTTCAGGATTCAATCCCCAAGCCTGGTTACGCAACGCCTTGCAATGGATTCAAGACCTGGGTTCAGTGGGTGCGATCGCGTTTATCATACTCTATATTATTGCCACGGTAGCATTCCTACCGGGTTCCATCCTCACCCTAGGTGCGGGTGTTGTCTTTGGCGTCGTTTTAGGTTCTATTTATGTTTTCATTGGCGCCACCCTGGGAGCAACCGCCGCCTTCCTCGTGGGGCGGTATTTGGCGAGGGGTTGGGTAGCGCAGAAAATTGCTGGGAACAAAAAATTTAAAGCGATTGACGAGGCGGTGGGTGGGGAAGGATTTAAAATTGTTCTTTTAACCCGATTGTCGCCCGTGTTTCCTTTTAACTTATTGAACTACGCTTATGGGTTAACGGGGGTTTCGTTGAAAGACTACTTTTTGGGTTCTGTTGGTATGATTCCTGGAACTATTATGTATGTTTATATTGGTTCTTTGGCGGGTAGTCTAGCGATGGTGGGGACAGAAGCACAACCCACTAATCCGGCGGTACAATGGACGATTCGGATTATTGGATTTATCGCCACTGTCGCTGTAACCTTATATGTGACTAAAGTTGCCAGAAAAGCGTTAGATGAAAAAGTCTCTGATGATCCTGTTCTAGATAAAAGCGTTTCCAATAAGTAGGGGCGGGTTTTACAACTATCTTTTTTTGTCACCCCTAAGTAACTAAAGTTTTGAGTGTGTAGGGGCGGGTTTCACAACTATCATTTTATTGCCACCCAGATGTAACTAAACCCGCCCTACTCAAAGTGAGAGAATAAAAAAATTACCAAATACCAATCCCCAATCACGATTAAGGAGTAACTGATGACATCAGCATCTGAGAGAGTAATTGTCCCCCCAATGGATGAATATAACCAGCAATTGGTTTCCCATGTGCATCCACCCGATTGGGTTAATCCAAAACCCGCTGAGCGTTATGATCTCGTCGTAATTGGTGCAGGAACGGCGGGATTAGTCACCGCCGCCGGTGCGGCTGGGATGGATATTGGTTTAAAAGTTGCCTTAATTGAACGCCATCTTATGGGTGGGGATTGCTTAAATGTCGGATGTGTGCCATCTAAATGTCTTATTCGCTCATCCCGTGTTGTCGCCGAAATGCGAGAAGCTGGAGAATTTGGGATTCGTCCTCCTGAACACATTGATATTGATTTTCCAGCAGTCATGGCACGGATGCGGAAGCTACGAGCCCGAATTAGTCATCATGATTCAGCCAAACGATTTAAACAAACCTATAATATTGATGTTTTCTTAGGAGAAGGGTCGTTTCAAAGTTCCAATACAATTGCCGTTGGGGATAAAATTCTGCGGTTTAAAAAAGCCGTGATTACGACGGGGGCTAGGGCTGTACGACCACCCATTGAGGGCATAGAAGAGGCAGGATTTCTGACCAATGAAACTGTCTTTTCTTTAACCGAACGCCCTAAACGCCTTGCGGTAATTGGTGGGGGACCGATTGGCTGTGAATTGGCGCAGGCATTCCGTCGTTTAGGCTGTGAGGTGATTCTTTTCCATCGCCATTCTCACATTTTAAATAAAGAAGATACTGATGCCGCAGAAATTGTGCAGCATAAGTTTGAAAAGGAAGGCATTCGCTTAGTCTTAGATTGTCAGATGAAACGGGCAGTCAAGATGGATGAGGGAAAGTTACTGCACTATACCTGTAATGGTCAGGATGAGTCCACGATTGTTGATGAAATTTTAGTGGGTGCAGGGCGTGCGCCAAATGTAGAAGGGTTAAATTTAGATGCTGTTGGCGTAGATTACCATAGCAAAGGGGTAAAGGTGAATGATTATCTACAAACAACCAATCGCAATATTTATGCCGCCGGTGACATTTGTATGAAATGGAAATTCACCCATGCAGCGGATGCAGCGGCGCGAATTGTGATTAAAAATACCTTATTTTCTCCTTTTGGTTTAGGGCGCTCTAAACTCAGTGATTTAGTTATGCCTTGGGTAACTTATACTGACCCTGAAATTGCCCATGTTGGCATGTATGAACATGAAGCCCAAGCCAAGGGAATTAATGTGAATACGATTAAGATACCATTTAATACGGTAGACCGTGCGATCGCGGATGGGGAAGAGGACGGATTTGTCAAAATTCATCATCAGAAAGGTTCAGATAAAATTTTGGGGGCGACAATCGTGGCTCCTCATGCAGGAGAGATGATTAGTGAAGTGACAACGGCGATTGTGGGAAATGTCGGGTTGAGTAAGCTCAGTGGTGCGATTCATCCTTATCCAACCCAAGCGGAAGGAATTAAGAAAGCGGCTGATGCGTATCGGCGCACGCTGCTGACACCCAATACAAAACGCTTTTTAGGGTTACTCACTAAGTTGTCTTAGAAAGTTTGTAGTAAGCGCTGAAGCGCTGATATGGCACGCTTGGTGCCTACGATGATCGCAGATAAGGATGTCTTTCACAATAGCGGCGATCGCCCATAAGGTTTCTAATCGCTTCTTGCCTAGACTACTCAAGGACTATCTCCTGCAATGCTACTAGAGTCGAAGTTTTTTTCTGTTATAGCCCAGTATAGTTAAGCAAAGATTAACAATCGCTAAAAAATTACACAGATGGACGTGTAGGGGCGGGTTTTACAGCTAACATTTTGACACCAACCACTAACCTGACTAAACCCGCCCTTCTCAGGGGGTACAAGTGTAGGGGCGGGTTTTATGGATAACATTTTGACACAAAACCCATAACCTGACTAAACCCGCCCTTCTCAGGGTGCAGGGAATTAGAGCTTATCGGATAGTATTGGGAGACAAAGGAAAATATTCCCTCTTCCCCTATCACCAGTCATCCAACACTTAGTCAGGGCGGGTTTAGTCACATCTTTTGTGAGGTAAGAAACGATAGTCGTCAAAGTGAGCCCCTACACCCTCACGCACCGGTTCCTTAGAAGGTCGTGAAAGGTCAAAACTTTCAACTCACTACCATAATCACCAGCTTACCAACAACATGACCTTTTTCACTCTCCTGATGCGCCTGAGCAACAGCAGAGAGAGGATAGGTTTGAGCAATGACTGGGCGAAGTTTCTGAGCGTCAATCAGTTCTTCGAGAGACTTTAAATCCAAACCATTGGATTTCATGACCACGACTTTAGCTTTTTTTCCCGGAAGAAAAGCCGTGAAAAAACTCTCCAGGAAGTTAACCGGATAGGGGTGAGTGGTGATATAGACACCGTTAGGTTGCAAACAATTTTGGCAACTCCAGAAGGATTTATTTCCGACCACATCGAAAATAATATCGTACTTGGCAGTATCCTTAGTAAAATCCTGCTGAGTATAATCAATCACTCGGTCAGCACCCAAATTTTCCACAAACTCCTTATTTTTGCCACTACAAACCCCTGTCACCTGAGTTTCAAACGCCTTGGCAATTTGTACCGCCAAGCTACCCACACCACCCGATGCGCCGTTAATCAGCACGCTGTATCCCGGCTTAATTTTTCCATGATCTCGCAAGGCTTGCAGCGCCGTGAGTCCGGCTAAGGGAACAGCCGCCGCTTCTTTGTAGCAGAGCTTTTCCGGTTTTGGACAAGCCGCTTTTGCCGACAAAACGGCATACTCTGCATAAGCACCACCCGTGAGATTATCCAGACAAGCATAGATTTCGTCTCCAGGTTGAAAACGAGTCACAGCCGTTCCCACTTCTACAACTTCCCCAGAAATATCAAATCCCAAAACCAAGGGAAAATGATAGCCAGTTAAGAGTTGCAACATTCCCTGTCTGGTTTTCCAGTCAATGGGATTAACGCTAGTAGCATGGACTTTGACCAATATCTCATGGGTTTTGATGGATGGAGTTGGCAAGTCTATAAGTTGGAAGACTTCAGCTCCACCATACTGATTAATTGCGGCAGCTTTCATAAACTATTCTTCCTCGATAGAGAGTATCGTCAAGCCTTATAAAAGTTAACAGTAATTCTCCCTTTAATATCTCAGTCTTGAGGCAGAATTTGAGAGTGATAAAAAAACCAATAGTATGGTTTTTAGAAGTTTTAGCGAATAAGCGTGATTAATCATGAGTACTAATACCCAAATCCCGATCCCCTCCCATTTCAGCCCCAATAAAGTTGGAGAAGTCTGGCGTGTTCCCTATCAAGAGCGCGTCAACCAAGCCAAAATTTGGGCAAAACAGCATCATCTTAAGCCAGCCAATCAAGATGAAACCCGGATTGGTTTATTGCTAATCGACGTTCAGAATACCTTTTGTATTCCCGAATTTGAATTATTTGTCGGCGGTCAATCGGGTACGGGAGCCGTTGATGACAATGTGCGACTGTGTGAATTTATCTACCGCAATCTCGGAATCATCACCGAAATTGCGGCGACGATGGATACCCATACCGCTATGCAAATTTTTCATCCTATATTTTGGATTAACGATGCTGGAGAACATCCACCCGCGATGACGAATATCTCCATAGACGATGTAGAAAAAGGCGTCTGGAAAATCAATCCAGCCGTCGCCCCTCAAATTCGCCAGGGTGATGATCAATGGTTACAAGATTATGCCCTGCATTATGCCAAGACACTCAATTGCGATAGTAAATATCCGTTAATTATCTGGCCCTACCATGCCATGCTGGGAGGAATTAGTCACGCTTTGGTTTCTGCTGTAGAAGAGGTTTGTTTATTTCATAATGTTGCTCGCCAAAGTCAGACCCATTTTGAAATGAAAGGTAGTAATCCACTGACTGAAAATTACTCGGTTCTCCAGCCGGACGTTCTTTTCGATCAGAATGACCAACCGATTGCCCAAAAGAACACACCGTTTCTGGAAAAATTGTTAGAGTTTGACCGATTAATTATTGCCGGTCAGGCAAAGAGTCATTGTGTGGCTTGGACAGTTGATAACTTGCTGGGTGAAATTCAAGCCAGAGATCCTAAGTTAGCCGAGAAGGTTTATTTACTGGACGATTGTACTTCTCCGGTTGTGGTTCCTGGGGGAGCAGATTTTACGGAACAAGCTGATGCTGCGTTTCAACGGTTTGCTGATGCGGGAATGCACCTGATTAAATCGACTGAAATTATTGATTGGTGAATATAAATATGGCGGCACAGCTAAAATGGTGGAATAGATTTTGCGATTACAGCATTTTTTAAGACTGTAGAGACGTTGCATGCAACGTCTCTACAAGGTTATCCCTGTAGTGCTATAACTGAAATTGAATAAATAAGGGTCTATGATCACCACCTAAAAAAGAACCAATGTATCGATCTACAATAGCAATACCCTGACTATAAAGGCACAGATCGATAGGAATACCCAGCACGGGTGGCAAGTAAGCGGGCCACGTTGATTGGACACCATAGCCGGATTCAGAACTCAGAAGTAGACCCTCTTTTTTTAGCAGTAATAGAATATCGACGGGATGATTGCGTAAGTAGGTAAATGCTACTGTGTGATCAGGCAATGTGGCGTCTAAGTTATAGTGCAGCGCTGTGAATGAGGGGGCAGATACAGGTAAGGGCTTACTGAAATATAGGGGAGCAAAGGTTATCAAATTGAGCAACAGTGGTATTAGAACCAGCCAACCTAATTGATGGAATCGAGCAACAATTAGTGGCAAACAACACAGTAAAATAAGCGCATATTGAGGACGGGGATGGCTTAGCAATTCTCCAATCCACCATTGCTGCGCTAATGTTCCGACAAGTGTAGCTGCTGTTATGCAAACGGCGAGAACCAGCGCAAGGAAACAAGCAATATTGTAGAGACGATTCATATTGCAATTTCATTTTCCTTGAGTTTAGCAGAAGGCTGCGATCGCGTCTGGATTGATCAGGGGGAAATATCCCCAACAAGGGCATTACGGCAACTCTGACGCTGAGGAACCTTCATAATTATCGGCAAGGCAGTGATACAGTTGATAATTATAACCATCCACCCCTACCTGATACTCAGAAGAATCTTCAGCATAACAGTTGGGTAAATCGGCTACCGTTGCTTTAAAGTTAACTAGCCATATATCTAGAGGGCGTGGCATTTGGGCGAGTGTTTGTTTAAGAGTTATTGAGGCTTGACAGGTTGACTCTTGACAGCGATATTGGTCTTGATGAGCCAGGAGAAATTGAGGATTATTAATAGCAGATGAGTTATGATTCCTCAACTCCCAAGCAATTCCCATCATTTCGCCCGTTTGCACTAAGGTATTATGGGTAGTCGCAATGAGAACGGGTAAAGGGGAGGCTTGCTCAATAATCGGTACTAAAAGGTCGGGACGATAATATTTTTGATAGCCTAAGTTATTGACTACCGTAATCCCACTCAATAGTCCCATTACTCCAACCATCACTACGACGATTTGACCTCGGTTTCGCCAAGGGGAAAGGTTGGGTAACCTGTGAGATGTTTTCCATATCACCGCTAACGCGGCGGCGACTAAGAGGATGACAGCCGGAAAATAAATAAAGTGATATCGTGCGCCTCGGGTCAAGTCTTTGCCTAGAATATAAGTTATCGCAAAAAATAGCGCGATCGCACTCAAGACAAACCCCGCTAAAACCCCAGTCTCCCAGCGCGTTTGTTCCTGTCGTACCAGGGTTTTACCCCCCCGATAGACAAAGGGAATTACCCCGATAAAGAACCCCATCATTACCACCCCAGCCGCCAAGACAACTTCCAGGGAAGACGATTCTACAGGTAACAGCGACACCATCGTAATCCAAGCCGCCAACGTCTGAAAAATCGGATTAATCCAACTCAACAAACTTTCACGGTTCAGCATCATCCAATCCGCCATCTGGGGTTCATACCCTCCCTGTAACACAGGTAGCCACACCAAACCGCCAACTACTGTTCCCATCACCGCCGCCAAAATCCGCCACCACGTTAAAGAGTTTGCGGCTGACGTCTTCTCTAGGTATGACTCACCGGAGGTTTCCCTACCACTAGATAATCTAGTATTCCCAATACTACTCGGATAAGCTTTAAATGTAATTTCTGCTCCCCCAGCTCCCCCAGCTCCCCCAGCTCCCTCTGCTATCCCTCGTTTCCACCTAAGACGATAATGCCACAACCCCAATCCCATCAGGGCAATTCCTTCAGCAAAAAGGGTCAAACTAAAAAAATAGTGGGTAGCGATACCGAAACTATTCACCAGAACCCAAGCCAATACCACCCCAATGGGTAAAGGTGTTCGGCGTTTGAGATGCTGTACCGCCACGACTAAGCAACAAAGGGAAGCAATGACCCAAATAATACCTAACGTATAATGACGGGCTTCCTGTGCCAAATAAATCCCAAACGGAGACAGCGCCATCATCGCGGCGGCGAATTGCGCCACAACCTGGGAACGAAACGCCAACCAGCCTAATCCATACATCCCAGGGATAGAGAGAACACCAAAAAAAGCCGGGAGCGATCGCGCCGCCCAAAGTGAGATATACTCTCCTGAAGTGGGAAATAACTGCATCCACCCATGGGCGAGCATAAAATAAAGTGGCGGATGGTGATCCTCAGTTAACAGATGATGCCAAACTACTCCCACGCCAGCTTCGGGGTTAGGTTTTAGAGGATGCAACAGCGTCTCTAAAGAAATCGCTTCATCTAGGGGTACAGCCTGAAAACTATTGCCCAAGCTAAACACCAGTGTCGCAAACTCATCTGTCCAAGGGGACTTCAGGGTAAGATTGGTGAAGCGCAAAGCCGCACCAATAGCAATCCATACCAGTAGCAGGAGTAGATTCAGGTTTTTTCGGGACTGCAAAATATTCAAAGGGAACAGAGGATCAATTTTCCAAACCTAGCAGACTATGCCTGGAAGAGAAACGACCGACTATCTTGGACGATAAAGTCAGTATTCAGTCCTAAATTCTAGTACAAAGAACCCGCTCCTAGCCAATAAAAAACGTGTCATGGCACGTCTCTAAATAATTTCTAGATTAACGTTCTAGGCGACATTTTTGCTCATTTGGGCAATCTAAACCCTGTTGACGTTGAGCAACTAAGGTGGCTAAACTAGGACGTCCTGTCAGTTTGAGGCGTAAGTTTGCCCAGATAGTATAAATCTGATTGGCTAAAATATTGAGGATAGGTAGGCGAGTTGGCGCATAAATCCAACCCATCCCTAGAATCTCGTAGACAGTACGAAATACTTCAATATCTTTGATGATTTTACCATCTGGTAATATTGCATGAATGCGTCCCATTGCCGTTTCATAATCAATCCCGCCATGGTCTTCAGGATTATAGGATTCATCGGCAATATCGACAAATTCCACTAATCCTCTACCCGCATCCCGTTGCTGGAGAAAGTGAACTTCTCGTAGACACAAGGGACACTCACCATCGTAGAGTAGCTTGATTTGCCAGGATGGGGCTTGTTGAGGGGAGCGGGTTATTGTTTCAGCGCTAGACATTAACGTTTTTCTTCGTTTGTCAAAGGTTTTATCTTTATCTTAACAAATATTAATAAATTGGGGATTGCTCTCTAAGATTGACCCAGGCTTCGCACTTCAAGATGTAGCATAAAAAGTGACAAGCTTTATCCCGAATAGACCATTACTGGTGATGCTGTACTTACTCTAAATGCTGCTGTTTAAGCGCTTTAGTGAGGTTAAATGTTGCACTAAGTACAATCATGCACCAAAATTCTTAATTTTAACCTCATCCCCTATCCGCAGTGTTCCCAACTGTTCTTGAATCACGTTTTGCCCCAAAAAAATTTTCCCATTCCGTAGGCGATAGTTTGCCAGTGTCGCTAAAGGTTCTTTACCTCGTATACCCTGAGATTGATCCACCGTGGTAATTGTACATCTAGAACAAGGTTTAACCACGCGAAAGGGAATTGAACCGATGCGAATGTGACGCCAACTGTCTTCGGCAAATGCTTCACAGCCAGAAACGACAAGATTGGGGCGGAATCGATTCATGGGAACAGGCTGTTCTAACCGTTGGTTTAAGTCTTGCAACGAGGCTTGGGAAATCAGCAAAAAGGGAAATCCATCGGCAAAACTGACGGGTTCGCCGGGATCAGCATAATTCGGATTAATCGGGCGGATGGAGTCCTCTGGCATATAAACTAACTGACAGGGAATGTGGAGAAACTCGCTAAACCACTGACTGAACTGTTGATCTAATGGTATCGCTGGACAGATATCATTCCAAACTTGCACCCGGAGGCGATGGTTACTTTCATAGTCTAGGGGAACGGATAAGCTGGGCTGGTGGGGTGCTTCCACGACTAACTTACCCTCCCCGAACCGCACCTGAATCAGCGCCATGGAAGGAAATTGACGCTGGGTGAGAAACTTACCCTGCTCATCCACTAGCATCCAGCGTCTGTCATATTGTAAACCGCGATCGCTCACTTGAGCCTCTTCCAGCGCTATCCCGCCTGCTGACTTAATTGGGTAGATATAGATTCCACTTAAGTGAATAGAAGTCATGGGTTTATAGTTGGTAAAAGTATAGTCAAATATAGACAGACTGAATTTCATTGCAGAAATTCCCTTCGCTTTTACTTTGAGAGATTAATTCTCATAATCGTGAACTACGCACCTCTCTATCCCATAGCGGTTAAACGCATTTGGGAATGCTTTTCGTAAAATATTGTAGGAACCTATGACATCAGATTGAACAAGAACCCCCATTACTGTACGATATAAACCTCGTCTAATTCTTTTTCCACTAAAAACGGGTTTCTCAGTTATCTGTCCATAAACGGGGAGAGGATCTAAATTCAAAAAATTAGCAGCTGAAGTATAGGATTCTTCTTGAATAATCACCGATATTCCTGCTAATTGACATTTGTAAATAATCCTGTCAATTAATCGAGCATGAGGAACGGTCACAAATTTTTGATTGTTGACTTTTCCTAAGTTCACTTCTTGTTTCCAACCGTCATTTTTCCCAATGACTAAAGTCGTGATATCTTGGTCAACTAAGAGATTGACTAAATAACGACTAGCTCGATGAAGATAATTATCTATCTTCTGATTACGGCAACGGGTTAAACGACGAATTCTCTGGGAACTTTGACGATTGCTTTTTAAGATAGATTGTAACTTCGCTCGACGTTGGTTATAAAATTGATTGAGGCTTTTTAACGGTCTGCCATTAATCAACAAAGGAGTAAAATCCGGTTGATTTGAAGTTACAGCCATCAAATTATCTATACCTAAATCAATCGCTGCTATCTTTTCATTTGGGGTTAAAAACTCTTCTTTTTCTTCATAAATTACCTCGATTACATAACAATCACATTTCGGAATGATTCTTACTTCTGCTATACGGTTAGCCACTTGACTGGTCAACTCAATATTAGTTCCTGACAGCTTGACTACTCCTTTTATTCTGGCTACTTTACTTATCGCTTGAATTGTATAAATTAGAATATTTCGCCCTTTTTGGGTATCTTTATAGCCAGGGATTTTCGGTCTACCTATAAATTTATCGGGATGCTTTTTAAATTCGGAGTTCGCTGCGAAAAATGATTTCCAGTTCCGATCTAATCCTCTTAAAACTTGCTGCGATACTTTTGCGGGTAAGGCTTTGTATGGCTCTGTGTTTTTCATCATAGAAGCCATCTGATTATAAGTCAAATACCCATGACCATAAATCCAGTTTTGACGGATGAGATAATTGGCTGAGTTGTAAAGATTTTTAGACTGCCAAGACAAGCGATCTATCGACCTCCAAAAACAATGCCCTTTTTTAATAATATGTCTTTCCGCTAGTCGCATTCTTGTCCGTTATTGGCATAGTCTGAAAGTTTCATATCTATATATTACCCAACATGACTACATCTGACTATATTCTTATTGAAACTTTACAATACCGTCGATTTAACCGTAAAATCTATCCCACAATTTTAGCTAGCTGTGTTACACCAGTAGGCTAAGATCAGAGGAACTCCTACTATACGGAATGACTGACATGAAAACCGCAGCGCGTGTTATTCATAGCGACCCTGACATCCTGGGAGGAACCCCTGTTTTTGTTGGAACTCGTGTACCTTTTGAAACGTTGCTCGATTATCAAGGAAGCTGGCGAGCGACTCGACGAATTCTTAGATCATTTTCCCAGTGTTCGACGTGAGCAAGCGATCGCAGCCCTTGAATTGGCTAAGGAAATGCTGACAGCTTATGCGAATCCTGCTTGATGAGTGCGCCCCCCGACCTTTGAAGCGGGAACTTGCTGATTACCAATCGTCTCAGCCTGATTGTGCCGATAGTGACCAGAACTTCTCTTCCGCAGTAGTTAAGATTAAGAGTGGAAACAGTTCCAACCCTGGTAGGGTAATGCCGTTGTTGCTATACCTTAGTCGTTTAGTCTCCCAGCTTACAACCCGTTAGGACTCTGCCAAGGTTCGCTCTTACATCATGTTCGTCGAGTTTATTTAGATAATTATGACGGCTGTCACTCAATCTCCCTACACCGAAGACCAAATTTCGGCTTGGCTGCGCGGGTTGTGTACCGTAGCTTGGGCTGATGGTCACTTTGATCCCGAAGAAAAAGAGATCGTTTCTCAACTGACTCATGAACTCCTGGAGGTGGATAAAGACCCACAGTCGGTTGAACAAACCATTTCTGCTGAAGAACTGGCTGCGGTGTTAGGTCATGACTTGCATACCGCCGAGAATTTTATCAGAACAGCTGTCATGGTAGCGATGGCAGATGGTATCTACTCAGCTACGGAAGACAATGTTCTGCAAGAGTTCTGCGAAGCGCTAGGACTGCAAATCGAGGCATTGAATGCCCTACGGCATACCCTTTACGATGGTGAGGGTATGAATACCACGGATGTTGCCCACCAAGATGCCCAGCAACCGGGAACATCTCCCCATCCCCATTCGGATATTCTCCACCCTTTACGCAAATGGCTGGATGGGATGGAAGTTCATGACCCACGAGTTGCCCGATTCGTGTGTAATATTATTCCCTCTCAATGTCCGTTTGAACGGGATGTCAACCTATTTGGTCGCAAAGTCGCCCACATTCCAGCAATGTGTAAGCTCAATCCCCTCTATGATCAGTTAGTCGGCTTGCGCTTCCGGGCATTATCCTATCTGGCAGATGAACGGGGCGAAGATGTCTCTAAATATTTTTAATGTAGAGATGTGTCATTATTCGTCTGTAGGGGCTCTTTTCACTACTATCATGTCTTCCCTCACCCAGATGTAATAAACCCGCCCCGACTAGATTAAACGTAAGACGTCTTTGACAGATGACGAATGACCAATGACTAATGACAAATAATGCAATTTATTGATCAAGCGGAAATTGAAGTAGAAGCTGGAAAGGGCGGCGATGGTATTGTCGCCTTCCGGCGGGAGAAATATGTGCCGGCGGGGGGACCTGCGGGTGGGAATGGCGGACGAGGGGGAGATGTGATTTTGGTGGCGGCTGAACACCTGCAAACCTTGCTGGATTTCAAATATGCCCATCGCTTCCAAGCCGACAATGGTGGACGCGGCGGACCGAATAATCGGACGGGTGCTAATGGGCGCGATCGCACGATTCAAGTTCCCTGCGGTACAGTTATCTATGATGCGGATACTGAGGAAGTTCTAGGGGATTTAGTCCAACCTGGACAAACCTTTGGCGTTGCCAAGGGGGGTAAGGGAGGATTAGGGAACAAGCATTTTTTGAGCAATCGCAATCGCGCTCCTGATTATGCCTTACCCGGACTCCCTGGAGAATATCGCCGCATACGTTTGGAGTTGAAATTACTGGCAGAAGTGGGAATTATTGGTTTACCCAATGCAGGTAAGTCTACCCTCATTGCCGCCCTTTCTGCTGCACGCCCGAAAATTGCCGATTATCCGTTTACGACGTTAGTGCCGAATTTGGGTGTGGTTCGGAAACCTACGGGTGATGGAACAGTGTTTGCCGATATTCCCGGATTAATAGAAGGGGCGCATCTGGGAACGGGGTTAGGGCATGACTTTCTCCGCCATATCGAACGCACGCGCTTATTACTGCACCTGATTGACGCTACGGCTGATGATCCGATAGGCGATTATCAAACCATTCAAGCCGAGTTACAGGCTTATGGACGGGGATTGTCAGAACGCCCCCAAATTTTGGCACTCAATAAGATAGATGCTATTGATTCAGAGGCGGTAGAACTTCTGGCGACTGAACTCAATCACTTAACCCATGTACCCGTCTTCCAAATTTCCGCCGTGACTCAGACGGGGTTAGAGTCTATGCTGCAAAAGGTTTGGCAGTCTTTGGAACAGCTAAAAGATGCATCGGTAGAAACTGTGACCCAGTTTTGAGACTCACCTATTTTCTTTTCCTCTATGGCAACAGCGATAATTCCTCTTTAACGTTTGTTGTAAAAAAAAGAATTTATTTTACTTTATATAAATGAATTTGTCAAATAAGTAATTATAATTATTCTGAAAACGAAAATTTCAGCCCAAAATTCCGGAACGGGGTGACGAAAGGATGAAGGTAAAATTACACCCTTATCCAAGGTGCTAACATTCTGTTTCTCTTGAGCAACGTCTACACCGTGTTTAATTCCATGAGATAAATATACCTTCAAGAAAAGCAGACCGTAATATTGATAGCTTTTCTGACAACAGTGGTAAGACTTCCGGTTTCAGCGCAGAGCCAGAGTCCGAGAAGTCTTGCTCAAACAGGGTTTTTGGAAAAATTAGATTGATGGGAAACGTAGACAATTAATGGCTGCGGTAGAATAATCTATCTAATTTTTCATCCAATTTTAAATCCGAAGCAAAGTTTATCAAAGCTTTATTGAAGTCCTATTTATTGTATTTTTTCTGTAAATAATCGCGATAAAACTTGTTTTTTAACTTGGAAAGATGCGATTATAAACCGTAAGGAAACTCAGGGATTAAAGGTAGAAAATTTCTCAAAAAAGAAAACCAATTAGATAGGGCTTGCTGCACATTCAATTCTTCTTGATTTCCATCAGGGCTAGGCATCTCCACAAATCAGTTTTAAATTTTTGGGATATGCATTTCATCATGGCTCATTCAAAGGTCATTGGCAAATTATCACTAACGACAGCTCTGGCTGCATTAATAGCGGTATTAAGCAGCACTGCTGCCCAAGCGCTTGTTATTGATTTTGAAGATAATTCGATTGAACCGAATCATAATGAAGATGTCTCAAAACCAATAACATCACAGGATTTTTTATTCAAGCCGACGCTCCCACCTGAACAAACGCAGTATGCTTTAGCGAATAATGTATTTGAGGCACACAATGACAGTACCTATTTTATAATCCGGAATTTAGTAGACGACAAAACATTGGAGTCGTTTATCAATCCTGTCATCCTGTCTAAAGGTGATGCAACTCCATTTTCATTAGTCAGCTTCGACTTAGCCGAATGGGGAGAACCCCAGGATCAAGCCCAAACGGTTGAGGTTGTGGGCTTTTTAGCCGGAGGCGGTTCAATTACAAAAATAATTTCCTTTGATGGTATTACGGATGGACATGAACCTCTAAAAGATTTTCAAACGGTAATGTTTAATCAACAGTGGGGTAACTTGAGTCGGGTTGAGTTTAAAGGGCTAGAGGCACCTGTTTCTGAGGAGTTGAGTGAACAACCTGGTTTTCAGGTTAATAGCTTTGCGATTGACAACATTGAAGTTGGAGAAGCGTTTGAAGAACCTCAAACAGAAGTTCCTGAACCAAGTTCTATTTTAGGTATCTTTGTTCTGGGGGCGGTGGGTTGTGGTTCTAGCTTGACCAAGAAAATAACTCAGCGTTAACCCACTCAAAGAGCATGGGCGCACGTCGCGTGCGCCCCTACGGTTAGGATACCATGAGGTGTAATCTAGGTGCGTGGATCGATTCCTTGGTAGGCGATGATAAAGTTAATCGCTAAGTAAGGTTGAAGATTATTGTGGGCGTTGTTCTGGCTACTCCCGATAGTAGAAATACAGTCCATTTCCACAAAATTAGTACTTCCCGTTGCATAGATGCTACTTCTGGGTTTCGACAAAAGAGCAGATTCACTCGGACTCGTTGCGTTAGAGTCAGCATTCGTCGCTTTTAATTTCAGTTGAATTTCTGGTAGGTTCGCTGCGGTTAACTCAACCGCTTCTGAACCTCCTTTTGCACCCAAGGTATAGGTACTTACACCAGAAGCAGGAGAGCTATTCCCTGGCATTGGGTTAATCCCAAGAGGAACACGACCTCTTAAATCAGGAACGCGAAAAACGCCTTGTGTTGGATCACCAGGCTGATTGTACTTTCCTGCCAAAATTGTCGCTAGAACATCGTTTACGCCACTTGTTACGTTGCGTAATTTACCGTCGCAAAGATACCAACCATCGGGAACTATATCAAAAGCAACCATGGCAATTTGACCGATAAAAGGTTCTGTCATAATCAACTCCTCAAGTTTTCCATAAGGTAACGTTTCGCTAAAACTTCTCTCGGCTCCCTTTAGCCCTAAAAAAAAGGCAGGAAATGATGTAATCATTCTTGGGGGTCAGGACTCCATTCGTTTTGTTTAGAGCTTAATGTCATAGTAATTTAGCTAAACTTTACCAAGCCGTCAAGAAACTTATGTTACAAAGCTTAAGGTTAAGCGCTATCAACGTGGCGCGGATATTTTTATTTTTACAAAAAATAATACTCAAGCTAAAGTGAAGTGGTAAAACTCCTGAATAACACTGAGTTCTGCAATGCCTAATTTGTGTACAGTGGAGGAAAACAACAAGGAGTAAGTCCTCAACGGTTTAGGACTTAGGCACAAGCGTACAGACTGTGGTTCAACGGAAAAGTTGGTTTAAATCCTGCTGTTATTTTGGACAGATAATATAAAGTATGCTGGACTTGGCAAGTTCTACCTGATTGGAGGGCAAGCGATGAAACCTATCCCATTGTGCCTTCGCTGTTTGTTTGTCGGTGTTTTCCTCACCGGCATAATTCCCTACCCAATTTTTCCCGAAACAGGACGGTTTTCTAACGGCGAAGGCACCTTAAACTGGGGGATAGGTTGGCTGGACTCGATGCCCTCGGCTCAGGCTCAATCCATTACCCCAGCCGCCGATGGTACGAACACCAGAGTCAACCCTGAAGGGAACCGCTTGGATATTCAGGGGGGAACGCTTTCTGGAGATGGCGAGAATCTCTTCCATAGCTTTGAGCAATTTGGACTTTCCCCCGATCAAATTGCTAACTTTATCTCCGATCCCCAAATTCGCAACATTCTGGGACGGGTGGTTGGTGGAGATACCTCCGTGATTGATGGTTTAATTCAGGTGACAGGGGGAAATTCTAATCTTTTTTTAATGAATCCGGCGGGGATCATTTTTGGTGCTGATACCCAGCTTAATGTTCCGGCGGCATTTACGGCAACGACGGCGACGGGGATTGGCTTTGGTACTGAGAACTGGTTTAATGCGTTCGGTGAAAATCGGTATCAAAATTTAATTCGGACTCCCACAACCTTAGCGTTTGACTTGGCTGACTCAGCAGCGATTATTAATCATGGCAATTTAGAGGTGGGAAAAGGTCAGACTTTAACCTTAGCAGGTGGTAGTATAACCAATACAGGGCAACTAACTGCACCAGGAGGACAAGTTGCGATCGCGGCTGTACCGGGTGAGAATTTGATCAGAATCAGTCAACCGGGAAGCCCCCTCACCTTAGAGATTACACCCCCTCGCTCCACCACTGGGGAGCAATTACCGATTAGTCCCTTGGATTTACCCGTTTTACTCACGGGGAATAGCGGTCAAGTCGTCAATGAAGGGCAACTATCCACCACCGATACAAATCAGGGTGGCACAATTCATGTCGTTGGTTCTAGGGTAAAGAATCTCGGTTCTATGACAGGGGATGGGGCGGATGGAGGTAATATTCAGATTCAGACTCATCATTTCCTAGACACAGGACTAATGAGTGTTGGGGGAAACCAGGGGAATGGTGGGAAAATTCAGGTTAATTCTACAGGTACGGTGATTCAAACTGCTAGCGCCACAACCCGGGCAAATGGTTCTCAGCAGGGAGGCGTGATTGAATTTAAGGGTAACGCCGATACTGTCTTAACCACTTCAGGAGACATTCAGGCGACGGGAGAGGTGGGAGGTACAGTCCATCTGTTTGCTAAGATTGTCCAATTATTAGCAGCAGATATTGATGTCAGTGGTAACAGTGGCGGCGGTGAGATTTTAGTGGGTGGTGATTTTCAGGGACAGACATCAGACGCTATTAATGCCCAAACTACGGTGGTGAATCATAGCAGTATTCTAAACGCCAACGCCTTAACCACCGGAAGTGGAGGACGGGTAATTGTTTGGTCGGATCAACAGACTCAATTTTCTGGAACGATTCAGGCGCGAGGTGGTGCGATTAGCGGTGACGGCGGTTTTGTGGAAGTGTCGGGGAAAGACTCGCTGGCAATGACGGGTACTGTTGATGTGGGGGCTGTTGATGGATTAGCCGGGACGCTGTTACTCGATCCGAAAAATATCGTAATTGATGATAGTGTAGGCGCTATTCCCCAGTTTGATCTTGCTGATCCGAATGCTGGTAATGGTTCCGGGTTTGGCGATGCCATTGTGCCGTTAAGTACAGGAAATGTGGCGGTTACGAAGCCAGGAGATAACTTGGGTGGGAATGATGCGGGTGCGGTTTACCTGTTCGATGGTTCAACTGGAGGATTACTTAGCATACTGACGGGTCAAACCGATGACCAAGTGGGGAGTGGTGGTGTTACGGCTCTGAGTAATGGCAATTACGTCGTCGTCAGTTCCCAGTGGAATAATCGGGTTACAGGGGCGACAGATATAGGGGCGGTGACGTGGGCTGATGGCACAACTGGGATTTCGGGAGAGGTTAACGCAACTAACAGTTTAGTTGGTACTCAGACTGGTGACCAGGTTGGTCTTAATGGTGTAACGGCGCTCAAAAACAATGGCAATTATGTGGTCAACTCCACGTTTTGGGGGGAAAGCCGAGGAGCGGTGACGTGGGGTAATGGCACGAAAGGGATTACCGGAGAAGTAAATGCCAGCAACAGTTTAGTTGGTGCTAGCCCAAATAATCTGGTGGGATTTGTTGAAAATGGTTTTGACGGTGTAACTGCACTGGAAAACGGAAATTATGTTGTCAGTAGCCCCTTCTGGGAAGACAATGCCACAAATTTTAGTCGAGGAGCCGTGACTTGGGGTGATGGTAGGACTGGGACTACAGGAGAAGTAAATGCCAGCAACAGTTTGGTTGGCATTCAGACAGGGGATCAAGTTGGTAGTGCTGGTGTTACAGCGCTGAGTAACGGCAATTACGTTGTTAGTAGTCCCCTCTGGAACAACGGAGCAATGCAGGATGTGGGCGCTGTTACCTGGGTTGATGCTATCAACGGTTTAACCACGGGTTCAGTCACAGAAAATAACAGTATCATTGGTAGCCAAGAACAAGACCAAATTGGTAGTGGTGGTGTCACTGCATTGACTAATGGAAATTATGTGATTAGCAGTCCCAACTGGAACAATAATCGAGGAGCAGTGACTTGGCGGGATGGCAATCTGCCAACTGGCAATGAGCAAGTAAGTACAATCAATAGCTTAGTCGGTAGTACAGCAGGAGACCAAATTGGTAATGGTGTTCCAGGTTTTCCTTCCCGAATTGAGGGTGTTATTGCGCTTGCTAATGGCGATTATATTGTCAACAGCCCTGACTGGAATAATAATCAAGGAGCAATCACTAAGGGCAATGGCACTATTGGTACTATTGATGTCGTGGATGAGACGAATAGTTTGGTCGGAACTCCAGCATCCTCTGACCGCATTGGTAGTGGCGGTGTCACCGCGTTGAGGAATGGAAATTATGTGATTAGTAGTCCGGAGTGGAACAATAACCGAGGTGCTGTGACTTGGCGTGACGCCACAACCGAGACTATCGGTCAAATTAGCGAACTCAAAAGTTTAGTGGGAAACTTGACGAATGATCAAGTGGGTAGTGGCGGCGTTATTGAATTAAATAATAGCAATTATGGTGTAAGTAGTCCCAACTGGGACAATAATATAGGAGCCGTTACTTGGGTGGATGGGAGTACTGGACAAACCTGGAATGGTAAAAACAGTATCAGCGATCAAAATAGCATTATCGGTCGCCCGTCGGATTCCGGTTTAGGTACAGTCGTTAATGACCCCGTTAATCAGACCTTTTGGGTACAATTTGCCAAGGAAGGTAGTGGTCGAGTAACAGTCGGCGTCCCGGAAAATCTAACATTTGCTCGTTTTCCTGATGCTTCGCTAACGTTTTCTCCTACCTTTTTAGAGCGTACTCTGAATACGGGTACAGCCGTTGTACTGCAAGCCAATAATGATATTACTCTGAATAGTCCACTGGATATCGATAATCTTAGCGGCAATGGCGGCGACCTCACGTTTAAAGCCGGACGCAGTATTTTTATTAACGATAATATAACGACAGACAACGGAAATTTAACGTTAATCGCCAACGAAACCCTGGCAAATGGGGTGGTTGATTCCCAGCGAGATCGGGGTGACGCGGAAATCGTATTGGCAAATGCAATAACAATTGATACAGGTGAAGGAAATCTTAACATCGCTCTGAATACGGGGGCAGGCTTAACCCATAATCAAAGTGGTGACATTAGGTTAGGAGGTAATATTAATGCGAATAATCTGACAATTGATCATCAGGGAAATGATGGAGGAATTATTCATCAGGCTGCCAATTTTAACCTAATGGGCGATCTAACGATTTCCAGTCGTACCCTGGAGCTGGTGGGTCAAATTACAACGCAGAATGGTAGTCTGGAATTCAATGCACCGATTAACTTAACAGGCGATACTGCTCTCACGACAGGCGGTGCGGGTACGATTATTTTTAATAACACGCTTGACGGAAACTATAACCTCGAACTTAATCCGGGTACGAGTCTTACGCTTGATAATCCTATCGGCACAATTACCCCATTGGATAACCTCACCATTAATGGAAATATAAATTTTGCTACTACTATTAATTTGACGGGAACATGGCGACAAAAGGGTTCAGTGACGCTGACGGGTGATAGTCGTCTGAGTACGAGTTCTGGTGATATTCGTTTGCTCAATCAAATGAATGGTAGAAATGGAACAGAAAGCCTGAACCTTATCGCGGAAAGGGGTACGGTACAATTACCCGAAACAGTAGGTAGCACCACCCCAATCGGCAATCTTACTATTCTCAGTAATCGTTTAGATAGTCCAACGTCAGTCAGGATTAATCTCACCGGAAATTTTCAACTCAATGGCGCTAATCCACTGAATTTTGCAGGTGAGGTGACAACAGCAAACGGTTCTATTGAATTTAATGCTCCAACGATTCTACAAGGCGATACGTTCCTGACGACAAATGGCGGTGATATCCAGTTTAATAATACCCTTGAAGGGAGTAGTGGTGCGGCGAATCTAAATCTGACGTCAGGAATAGGAAATATCACGTTTACAGATAGTGTGGGTGAAACTACTCCATTGGGCAATCTGACTATTTTCAATGCCAATAACCTCAGAGCAAGTAATTTGATTAGGGCGGCTAGTCTGAAGCATATAACAGGAACTGGCACAATTAATCTACAGGATGTGCAAACCTCTGGAGGGGCAGTTGAACTGACAACGGGTAATACCATTACTACGGGTAATATTACAACGGTTGGGGGTGATATTCGTCTGACTAGCCATCAGGATCGGGTGAATAGTAAAAACTTAAATTCCTCGGCGGAGATGGGTGGTGATATTTTGGTTGAGGCTGAGGTAAGTATTGATGCTGGGGAAATCAATTCCAGTGGTAATATCGGCGATGGCGGTAATGTTAGGCTTGATCCCCGTGAATATATCGAGGTGAGTTCGATTAACGCACAGGGGGGAAGTAATGGCAGAGGGGGCAAGGTTGAGATAGAGAGCGATCGCGTCTTTCGGGCAATTGGCAGTTTTTTCCACAATGGTAGGGAAACCAGCATTTCTACAGCCGGTGGGAAGGGTGGCGGCGATATCACAATTCGTCATGGGGGAGAAGGCATCATTCCCTTTAATGTGGGAGATGCAACAATTAACGGCACAGCTGCTGCCATTACCAGTGGTGAGTTTACCATCACTCCTTTCCAATCCTTTCCCTTTACCCACACTGAAGGCAATATTCGGATTATTAGCGTTGACGAAACCTCAGATATCCCCGTTAACCCCATTGATTTAACCACCACTGATTCCCATAAAAATCAACCCCCAGTTGAAAAGGATGAATCTGGGGTGATGGAGATTGATAACTTATTTAGTCTAGATTATGAAAAGTATTTTGGCACAGAAAGACGGGCAGGGATTACCTTAGAACAAGCGCGAGAAATCTTACGCCAAAATGCAGCAGCAACAGGGGTGAAGTCGGCGGTAATTTATGTAGTATTTGCCCCACAAACGATTAGCGCAGTGCCTGAAGGTGTAGACGTTGCGCCAAATAATACCAGTTTATTGCGATCGCTAACCCCGCAACCGAGCGATCGCCTAGAATTAATTCTCATTTCTGCCGATGGACAACCTATCCGGCGATCGGTTAATGTAACCAGAGCAGAAGTTCTCAACATGGCAGCTCAATTTCGTCGCACTGTAACGAATGTAATCGATGACCAGAACTATCTGCCACCGGCTTACCAGATGTATCAATGGTTGATTCAACCTATAGCTGCTGATTTAGCCGCGCAAGATATCAAGCATCTGGCATTTATCATGGACACAGGCTTACGTTCTATACCTGTTGCTGCTTTGTATGATGGTAAGCAGTTTATCATTGAGAACTATAGTGTCGGCTTAATGCCTAGCCTCAGTCTCACCGATACTCGTTATCGAGATGTCAAAGATGATTCGGTTTTGGCAATGGGGGCTTCAAAGTTTCCAGATAAGGCGCCTTTACCCAGTGTTCCCATAGAGTTACAAGTGATTGCAGATCAGGTGTGGCAAGGTGAATCCTTTCTCAATGAAGAGTTTACCTTGAATAATCTCCAGCAAGCTCGGCGCAAAGCGACGTATGGTATTATTCATTTAGCTACCCATGCCGAATTTAAACCGGGGAAACCGATGGATTCCTATATCCAATTGTGGGGGGACAATAAACTCAGATTGGATCAGATGTGGCGGTTAGATTGGCATAAACCAACCGTGGAACTTTTAGTTTTAAGTGCCTGTCGCACAGCGTTAGGTGATGAGGAAGCAGAGTTAGGATTTACGGGATTAGCAGTACAATCTGGAGTCAAGTCAGCCTTGGGCAGTCTCTGGTATGTTAGTGATGAAGGGACACTGGGATTGATGAGTACATTTTACGAGACACTCAAACAAAGTTCAACCAAAGCCGAAGCTTTGCGAAAGGCACAACTAGCAATGCTTAGAGGTGAAGTGAAACGAGAAGACGATCACTTAATCACCACTAAAAGTAGTATTCCCTTACTATCTGATTTTCCGTCGATTAACCAAAACTACAGCCATCCTTATTATTGGAGTTCCTTTACCCTAATTGGTAATCCTTGGTAATGGGGGAATAAACATGATATGACCGAAAACTTGGGTCTCAAGCCTCCCCCTGCCATCGGGACTTTTTCGACAAGCCTTTGATGAAGTTTCTAGCCACTTTTAATGTTTTATTTCTGGACATTGTAGTGGTTAATCTGCTACACTATAAGAGTAGTCTAGCACGGGCGAAAGTCGTGAGTATCGCCAATCGAGAAATCGATAATTATCACGTAAAGTAGATGCTAGTACGTGAGGCGCGAGAAACCTCTAAAAAAACGCATGGACTTAAACGAGTGCCGATACCTCCAAAAGTGCAAAATGCGTTAGTCGTGAGACTAAAAACAAGTGTACTGTCGGGCGGACAGAAACACAGGGAAAGAGAGAAAACGGATGCATCAGACACTCTCGACAAAGTACCATTACGCTTGGGGAGCAGGCTCCCTCTGGGATTAGCTGACTTAAACTCGACGCTTGGTAGTTTTCTACGGGCTTTTGGTTTAAGGATTGCCGTAAGGATAGATAATTGTAAGGTGTGTCTAAGAACCAAGAATCCTCGCCCTAAAAGTGCGAGGAGCGTCAACATATACGAAAATATCCTGGGGAGGAATACCCTTTTGCTGCACCAGATAATCCCACGCCACTTGAGCATCTTGGTAAACCTGGGTTTCAGTGGGAAACTTCCCGTCACTTTCACCATAGCCTCGGTAGTCAAATAACAAGACATCCAAACCCAATTGGTGAAATTCCATAGCCTGTTCGACATTCGCGCCGATATTTTCCCCATTCCCATGTAAATAAAGCAGCACCCCGATTTGGGGGGAGGTGGCGGGAATCCACCACCCATGGAGACGTTCTTGCTTTCCAGGAGAAACAGGTATCCACACCTCTTGATAACTCAATCCCAAGTCTGCTGGTGTGGTTTTAATCGTCTTAGAGGGAACAAAAACTAGCCGATTTTGCCCTAACCGGATAGAGATGCAGGCTAATAGATAAACGATGGCGACAATTCCCGCTAGGATTAGTAACCTCTTTCCCAGAAAGAAAATATAATTCTTCATCTTGATGCTATTTTTGACTCACCTTGTTTTCCCAGCAGGGCGGGCGCGAGTCAAGTTATCGGTTTTCTCGATAATGTTATCGGTCAAACCCGCCCCGAAAAATTGTCTCCCCCTGCTCACCATAGTTCCACGCCTTACGTCTTCACCAGCTCCCCCTGCTCTATTTAAGTGGTGGTTGCTTGAGATGCCAATCCGTAGACTGTTCGTAAGCATAGGCGACTTGAAATAACTGTTGTTCGCCCAAAACTTTCCCAATTAGCTGCAAACCAATAGGTAATCCTTGGTCATCATATCCACAGGGAATACTCATTCCTGGTAATCCGGCTAAGTTAACGGGAATTGTCATTAAGTCAGATAAGTACATGGTTAACGGATCTGAGGTTTTTTCTCCCGCTTTAAATGCAGTAGTGGGGGCGGTGGGACAAACTAAAACATCAACCTTTTCAAACGCCTGCTCGAAGTCTTGCTTAATTAGAGTGCGAACTTTTTGTGCTTTTAGGTAATAAGCGTCATAATAGCCGGCGGATAGAGCATAAGTACCCAACATAATCCGGCGCTTGACTTCCGCCCCGAAACCGGCTGCACGAGTTTTTTTGTACATCTCCAGGAGATTTTCTGCTTCCGGCGTGCGAAATCCATACTTGACGCCATCGTAGCGAGCTAGGTTGGCTGAGGCTTCGCTGGGAGCAATAATATAGTAAGCGGGTAACCCATAGCGAAATCGGGGACAAGAAATTTCTTGTACTTCAGCGCCTAGGCTTTTGAGCTGTTCAATGGCTTTTTGAACAGCTTTGGCAATGATGGGCTCTAAGCCTTCACCAAAGGTTTCTTTAATAATGCCAATTTTGAGACCTTGGGATTTTAAATCAGGTTGTAGGGATTTGGTATACTCAGGAATCTCCAGCTTGAGACTGGTTGAATCATTCGGATCATAGCCTGCGATCGCATTAAGTAAAATAGCCGCATCTTCTACTGTTCGTCCAAACGGACCAATTTGATCCAACGACGACGCATAAGCGACTAAACCATAACGAGACACTAAGCCGTAAGTGGGTTTCATCCCGACAATCCCACAGAATGACGCCGGTAAGCGAATTGAACCCCCTGTATCCGAACCGAGAGCAACCACACATTCGCTAGCCGCAACAGCGGTAGCCGAACCCCCAGAGGAACCCCCCGGAACGCGGGATAAGTCCCATGGATTCGCCGTCTGTTGATAGCTAGAGGTTTCGCAGGAACTCCCCATGGCAAATTCATCCAAGTTGGTTTTGCCAACCATGACAGCACCCGCATCCTTAAGTTTTTGAGTCACTGTAGACTCATAAGGCGGGACAAAGTTTTCCAGAATCCGAGAGGCGCAGGTGGTGGGAATACCCTGGGTACACATATTATCCTTGATGCCAATTGGAATCCCAGCCAACATGCCAATCTCTTCCCCAGCCGCGATTTTGGCATCCACTTGACGTGCCTGTTCTAGGGCATGGTCTGCAGTAATATGCAAAAAGCTATGGACTTTGGGTTCTAGCGCCTGAATTCGGTCGAGGGCGTCTTGCGTGATTTCAACACTTGTGCGTTCTTTGTCGATAATTTGTTGGTGCAGCTCACGAATGGATGCCATGCTTGTACCTATTTATACTGATTTACCATGTTTGCCTTTCGTATTTTGGCAAAAATTCAGGATTAATGGTTTATCGCACTCCTTTACTCCCAGACAGCTAGAGGATACTCGTTAAGCGCCAAGCTAGCTACAGGATTGATGGTTCACCGTATCCTGAGAACCGTGGTGTACTCAAACCAAAACTGATTACAAACTCGAATTCATTATTTTTTCTGCGCCTGATAGGTCAAAAACTGTTGAAAAGCTCCCACTGTTTCAAAATGATAAGCGGGCAATAAGGGACTGATGTTAATATCGGTGCGGTAAATGCTGAAAATTACCCAGTTTTGTTGTTCTGTCTGCTGGTCAATAATTTGCTGAATTTGGGGGCGTCCCGTATCCACGAGGGATTGGCATTGACGCTTGAGGAATTCGGGATCAGGGTTGAGAAACTCCAATTGCTTGGGGGTTTGAGTGCAGACTTCATCTTTGAGGTAGGTGCTGAGTTGTTCAACGGCGTACTCCTCATAAGACTCCTTACCCGGATTCGTCAAAGCTAGTCCAACTCCTAGCACAACTAACGCCGTTCCACCCAAGACTGTAATAATTTTTAATGATTTCATGTCACTCAGTCAAGCTTCCATTGGTTATGACTTTCCCCTCTAGCTTATGAGTTCCGGTAAATTACCAATAAATACTGGTGCAACTCCCCGACTTGATGCTATACTAATAAACCGTATGGCGAGCGTAGCCAAGAGGTTAAGGCAGTGGATTGTGGTTCCACCATTCGTGGGTTCGAGTCCCATCGTTCGCCCTAAGTTCAAGGTATCCCAAGATAGGATTCCTTAAACCTTCCTTATTCATCATCAAAAATAAATTTTTTGCGGGCAGCTATCCTTTTGGAATTTGCCGCAAACTTTTCCAGGTCTTCGTCAGTCAGAAAGTACTTTCGGGAAGCCGCAGCGCCAACTGTGGCCATAAAAAGTTCTTTGGATGTATGTGACCACCCGCCGTCCTCTAAAAGTGTACTTAATCGGTTAGACAAGAATTTGGCTCGATCCCTGAATTCCTCCAGCCTGTGATCGCCAATATGCCGATCCGTCGTACCAAGTTCGGTCGCGATCATGTGTCGGTAGAGCCGGTGTTTACCTTCAGCCATTTTAGTTAGTACAATAGTCCTACTTACTTAATAAAGTAGCATAATGGCAGCAGGAACTTGTAGTAGCACCGATCTGACACGTCAATTGGATCGGATAGAGAAAGAGCTAAAAACCTTAAGAAGTGACGTCAATAGTAATCACTTCAAGTTAAACGCTAACCTCAACGGATTGGCTGACTTCCTTGGAAAGGGGAAGGTTAGCTGGATTGAAATAGCAACCATGGTTGCCTCTATAGTTTCCGCTGTAGCTGGCATCGCTAATATAGTGCAATTTTGGGCACAAGGGGCATATTTATCTAAGATTTTGAAGGCAAGCACCTCCGCCGCCCAAAAAGCAAATGACGCTCAGTATGCAGCCGAGGTAAGTTCTTTGAAGTTAGATGCTGTTTTAAAAAACCAAGTAATCATTCAGGAAAAAGCAAATAACGCGGAATATGCTGCAACTCGAACCTCTCTGTATTCTCAGGAGATACAGAGATTTCTTAATAATTTCGGAAATAGCACTGTACAGAATTTTCGTATCATTCAAGAAGAGATTCGCCGCATTGGTACTTCAGCAAAAACTGATGAGAAACTCAACGAAATCAAAAGTAAGCTTGAATTGATACCAAAGCAAATCGAACTTATACCGCAAAAAATAAATAACCTGCCCGCCCTAAAAGAAATTCCAAATAAGATCAAGGAAACTACCAGGGAAGTAACCAGGGAAACAACCAGGGAAATCGCCAAAATCCCGGAACAAGTAGGACAAACAATAACTAGGACAATTTACACTCCGCTTAGAGACAGAATTCAGGAAGTGTCTCGACAAGTAGGAATAGTCACGCGCGAAGTGACTCTGCAACGCGACACCACAAGATATAGTGATCCAAAATTAGATCGTATACTAACTGGATTAACGCCGCTGGCATTAATCCCGGCGAACGTAGCCGGCTTGGATTCAAAAATTAACAAACTTAACAATGATTTAAATCAAAAAATCAGCGGATTGCCTGGAGCGGTAGCTACAGCCAATTGTAATAGTGGCTGTAGCCTTGCCGGCGCAGCGGCGAGAAGTCGGCTTGAAACAGGACAAAATGCATTGAGCAATAAATTGGATGCTTTAAATGCTGGTTTAAATGCCAGCCAGTTAACTTTATTGAAGAAGATCGATGGTACTACCACTAAAACGTTGACTCAACTTGGAAATCCACTCAAGGGGGGTATATCAGGTAAACTTAGCCGAATTGGAGATGTGTTAAGTCAATCTCCAGTTATAAGCTGGATCAATCTGTTGGTCACTCTGCACAATGCTGGTCAGCTTAGCGCATCATTAGTTCAATCCCTGGGAGATCATTTATCGTTTGGCTTGAACGAGTTTGTGTTTAAAGATTCAGAGGATCAGCAAATCGATGTTAATCAGGTGATTGGGACGACCGTACAGGGTTGGATTATTAGACTTGTTGGGGTTGATCGATACAATCGCTTTCGCCAGGAGATGGCACTTTGGAATAACATTTACAGGAGTACTGCTAATGTAATAGACACTGTTCGATCCATTGGAGACAGCACGTTGGCGGTTTCCTCTCTTGCGGCAGAAAATAGCGGCAAAATCGGGAACGCATTGTTAAGGGATAGAGTTATCGCAGAGGGCTCTTTTAACTGGATGTCTGAAAATGTTACGCCATCATCTGCGGTACTGGATCGATTGAATAATCTGGATGATGCAGCGAATGCATTGTCCATAGTGTTGTCAGAAACCGCGAACGTAATAAATGCGAAGAAAGAGCTGGATGAGCAAACTAAAAAATTTGAATCAGATTTGGAAGCTTTAGATCCGCGAACCAGACCAGACAACAGCCCAGTAAAAGAAAGTCAGGAAAGAGATAAAGTGCAGGCACAATCGGAACTTATTGACGAAAACACTATTACTGGTGTTGGGTCGGGGCAATAAAAGGAGAATAAAGTATGCTAACTCCTGCCGCTTTTAATATAGTTGAGCAATTTCAAGATGCAACAAGACGGGTTTTAAACCCAAGAATACGTAGGCATTTTAAAGATATTCCACTAGACGATGATTTTGGTAGCGACAGGGGGCAGCTAAAAATAGCTTGCTTCCACCAAGACAAAGATAGCCTTCTGCTGACTTGTGGAAGACTTCTTTTGTTTTTGATTCTCTTGCTAGATCAAATTATTTCTTTAATACTTGGACTACTTGGGGGAGGCGTAGAAGATGGATTAAAAGATCAATATAATATTCGCGCAGCAAATCTTCCAAGGGTCGTGTTAAATTTTGGGCAATCAGAAGAAAGTATCCCAAAAGGAACCTATGGGGTTCCTGCTGAAGTTTCTTTTAGGTTGGTAAGTTTTATAAAATTCAAGAAGACAGGTCAATCAGGTAATGTTCCGAATGAGAGTGATTTGCAGCAGCTCGCTGCACGAATAAGAAATGAGTTTGGTGGCAACTTTAGCTTTATAAAGGGAGATGAACTGTACATTTATACAGCTCCGTTTGACGGCTTTTTTGGAAGCCAGGTCTATGCCTACAATAAAAGCGAAGCCGAAAGAGTTTTTATCGCTTTGTGCCGGGTTGCAGGTAAGTCTTATGATCCAGACTTGTTGAAAGCCGGTCTACATCCTAACAAGAGGAGTAACTCTCGTCCGACTGAAAACGTTACAACTTACGACGGAACCAAGAAGGAACCTCGGTGGCGACCCAGGGTTCGTGTGGCATTTAAAAATGCTATCTGTGACGTGGGACTTGTCCAACCTGTCGTCTTGGTGGATGCTTCGGGCATCCTTGCTAATCCCTTGGTAAGAATAAATTAGTTAGAAACCTAAAACCCTTAGGGGTTCTATAAGCAACTTGGCGAGAAAATTGTTTTAAGCTAAAAGAAGAGAGGATGATAAAAGGATGACAACAAAGGGATGGCCACAAAAACTGCAAAAGTCTATATCGTGTTGAATGGAACCGATGGCAAGGAAGTTGCCATTTACGGCGTTAGAGATATCTACGATGGCTTGAAAGGCGCACTAGGATGTCAAGTTCTAGCGGATGGTCAGTCGCCGCCGAACGGAGCTTTCAAAGCTAAAAACATTTCTCAAGCATTATCTAATGGCGTCGCCCGAATTCTCGTCAGTTACAATAAGTCAGGCCGCGAACAACGCGGTAAAGTACTTTGCTCAGCAACAAACGCAGACACCGTGTTGTCTGCGATTGTTGCTTTGAAATATCGAAATTCGTCTATTAATAGCGCCCGGTTTCTGGGATAAAATCCCGTACCGGACTTGGCGGAATAAATGGCACTTAAAAGGTAGTTGATAAAATGGCAACAGGATACATTGTCGCGTTCGGGGAGCCAGGAGCTAACCCAAACACAATATCTAATAACATTTACGGCGTGGTAGACGGAACGGGGGTGATTCTTGCCGATGGAGCAAACAACGCTGATTTAGTAGACCAAGCATCCTTTTTTTCGGAGACTCCGACAGGGCTAATCCAGGTTAAAGAGTTGGAGGCGACGTTGCAAGCTCAGCAACCTGATCGCAATTTCTCAATTTTGGTAGTAAATCGCACTACCACAATTACTGATCCAGCCGGATTAGCGGTTACCGTGGAACCGTAACAATAATCAGGTGTGGATTCCCAGATCTATTGGCGCAAGCGAAAACTATATAGGTGGGGGCATTATTCGCCCCTCTGAGAAGTTCCTAGGTAATTTAGCTGTGTTTTTTGGCACTTCGTCCTCAGTCTGGAAAGGAAGCGATGTTTTTGTTCGGGGAGTTTTCTTTTGGGACAAGGCTCTTGAGGCGTCTATTTATACACCGTTTGTTAAAATTTCTTTCAATGAGAGGGTTTTTATTGAAAGAAATCAATTTGGAAAGCCGCCGTTTCAAGTAGAGTTCTTGCTTAATAGCAATATCACTAATTATTCTTTCTCTATTTGGGAAGAACGAGTTAGTTATAGGAGCTACAGCAATTTAATCGAAGTGACTTCGCTCCCACAAGTAGTGCTGTCAGAAAATACAAACAGAGAATCCATGCTATTGATTAACCAAGGAGCGCAAAACATTTATTTTGCTTTCGGGGAAGCAGACTTTTCACTAGAATTAGAACCGGGATATTCAATGTCCCTGGAGCCTGGATCATTTGAGGTAGTTCGAGCCAAAAGCTCTTTGCCTACAAATCTAAAAACGATAGAAGTATCATTTGAGTAAAAATGCCTATTTATTACGGACCGTCAACTTTTTTCTCTGACGCTACTCCAGTTACTCTAAGTCTGGTTACTAGCCCTGAAAACCCTAACGTCGTTGTTGCAACGTATTCAGAGCAAAGAAACTTAATCAAACTAAGGTTGGATTCATTGTCAATCCCAGATCCAGCCGATCCACTTAAAACTTTGTCGGAAGTGACAGTAGATCTAAATTTTCCAGCCATTAGGTCTGGAGACGAAGGGATAATAGAGATTCGCAATGAGCCAGGGGAAACCCAGTTAAACCTAGATGAGTTCAAGAAAAATAAGATTGTATCTGGAGATTTTCAAGTCAAGCAGCCTGGTGTCACGATTCTTCGGTTTGTCTATCTCGATGGTATCTACTATTCTTCCACGATGGGTGAGCAGCCCAAAAGCGCCGTCGAAGTTAGATCCATTGAGTTATCAGTTCGAGTTACCGGGGATGACTTGACAGGCGGAATAGAGAAGGATTTCGCCACCCCAAATGGGGCATTGGCTTGGGTTATTAAAAATGCACAGTTCACTGCTGACGCTCAGACCTTTACCTCTGATCAGCCAAGAGATACAGTTACTATCAAGATTTATGCACCTGAACCCGATGCAGAGAAACAAGAATATTTAGATACGATTCATTTGCCAGATCTGCCAGCTATTGGCATTTATTTACTAGGAGTAAATAATAGTTTAGGGCATCAACCAATTATAAATGCAACCTCAGAATCGACCCAGTTTGAAAGGGGTTTGTTTTCTAGAAGGAGCTATTATGTAAAAATAGAAAATATCCATTTAAAGAATGATAAAGAATTAGTTACCGTCACTCGAAGTTCAGCAGTGTCAATGATAAACTGTACGTTTGAAAGTACGAGTACTACGCAACCTACCTCCTTTTTTCGAGCACAGGGACGCGGTATCTTGAGATTAATAGGGCGTATAAAATTAATCTCAGCCTTTAACAATCATTCGACTTTATTTGTAGCTGAAGACTTTTCTAGTGTGTCGCTTACAAACGTAGATTTTACTCCTACGGGCAATCGTAATGCTAAATTGTCTATTGTCGTTGAAGATAACCTGATTTTTGAACAAATTATTGAGGTAAAAGATTTTTCCAGAATAACTATTTCTAGCTTTTTAGACGGAGTAGACAACGGAATTGAAAACTATCAAGCGGGTAGTATCTCCAGTCCTAACCCCACTTCTTTAATTGGGTTTAATAGTCGAGTCGAAAATAATTCTACGAAGTTTCCATAAATAATTTTGAGATATGATTAATTATTTGGGTGGGGGAGTCGATGCTCTAAAGTTCAAGAGGGACAAAAGATATAGGGAGGTATTGCTAGAAAATTTCAACTGTTTATACCCGCAAAACGCTTTTAAATTTGACGTAACCTGTGGTAAGGATTTGAGTTTTTCTTTTGAAAAAAGAGACGCTTTTTTGACAAAATTGCCCGAAGGATTTGCCTATCGAATCAATTGTCTTTTCTGGGATTATTCTATGCTAAAAAGGCTGAGTGTAATTCCAGTAGGGGAAAGATGGCGCTTTCTAGAAGAATGGATTAAAAGGCTTTTAGCCCCAGTAGGGGTAAATTGCGTGGGGATTGATGTAGTAAACGAGCCCTTTCGGATTGTTGAAGGACGTGCAGTGTCCTGCTCGTTGGGTACGATTTTAGGTGATGATTGGATTGAGTGTTCACTTTCGCTTGTTAAATCAATCCGACCAGATCTTGATTTGTTTGTGTGCCAGCACCAAGTTGCACACAAGTCAATACAGATCGCGCTTAAGCTTCTTGCAGCCAAGAAGTTGCCGGAAGTTAATTTTGCACTTCAGTGCACATCTTCATTTTTTGCTGTTGATAGGTTTGATATATCTAAATTTATAGATACTTTGCCTGGGACAATTCATATCCCAGAAGTAACTGTTTGGCGGTATCGTATCGGCGACAGACCTGTGCATTCAATATTTAAAGAACAGAAGTATTGGCAAAAAAAACAAATTAAAGCTTATATTCAATTAATAGGTTTATTACTCCAAGGTCAAAATATAGAATTAATTGGTTTTTGGGAGCCATGTCTAGGAAGAACTTTTTATTATCAAGATGATGAACCTGGATTCTTGGATACTAAAAATGGTATAATGAATGAAGAGCTGAAAAACCTGTTTAAAAATGAGTTTAACCGAACTGCTTGGAGTTAGTGCAAACATTTCTAACGGCATTCTATCAATTACTCTTAGCGAACTTAACGCAAAAGCACAAGCTTTTGTAGATTCGCTGGGTAATAGCGGATCATGGGTGGGATTGACTCCAGAGAATCAACAAGACCCTGAAGTGCTTGGGGTTACATTCATGCAGGCTTTTAGCAATTACTTTACGGCTGAAAGGTTGGAAGATGTTCCGGCTGCTGACGTAAGTTGCGGTTTATCCAACAGAACTGTTAATCCTCCGCCATTTGGGGAGGAGGGGACAGGAGCTGCAACACTAAACGATGAGTACACACTTACCCAATCTAATATTCCATTTAATTTCCCAACTCCAGATCCTAATAACTCATTCAACTAAAACGGAATGACAATACTACAGAGTATTCCTTGTAAATTCGGAGAAAAAATATCTGTATTCATTAGAGAACACAGGAATAATTCTGGATTTTATAAAGACCTTCCCCCACTTTTTTTTGATTTTCCGATACTAATTGAAAATGGATTAAATGTAAAAACTAAAATACTTATTTTTATCGACACTTCAGGGTCTCTCGACTTGACTGTGTTTGGATGCCCCATCTCCAGATTCTCATTGGAAAACAAGCCGCTGATGTCCCGATATCATTCGATTTTTTCACCAGAGGACATTGCTTGTTATAGTTATCAAGACGACGATGAAGATAATAGTCTTCTCTCTAGTGGCTACAGATCTAACACTCGTTACGGTATTCAAACCTTCGATGGAGAAGATTTTTTGCGGCAAATTGCAATTGGACTATCTGAAAATGAATCTCGGATAATCTTCATTTTTCAAGATGAAAGCTCCCATTATGCAGACGAAGGAGCTGGCGATCTTAAGTTCAGCAATATAAATAACGATTTAGGCTTTTTGCAAAATCGATACGAACTAGCCGCCCCCTCGAATGTTCATGTTTTTTCAATAGGAGGGGCTATAAATGATATTCTTGAATACGCTTGGAAGAAAAAGCCTATAGAGGGAAGCGGATGGACTTGGAGTACTTATAATTATTCCGCTGATTTTTTTAACTTACTTACAAAAAGGTTTACTTCTATTAAAAAAAACAGGGATAACATAATGTATTCTATCCCCCGGTTGTTTAGAAATCTTGACCTAGAAACAATTCTAGGGGAAAAACCTTTTTTGATGAGGATTTGGGCTTTAGACTGGGAGTACTTGGCTGAATTGAAGGCAGATGAACTTAACAGGTTGGGAATCCCAAACCAATTAATTGCACCTAAACTGTATAACACTCCAATTTATGAGCATAATTCCCGATACCCGCTGACGGTATCTCATTTATGCGGAAGTACCTGTTGTCCCCCAGGCTGTTGCATGATTCGTGTTCGTGATCAGTTCTGCTGTGCAAGTTAATTGTTATGAATAAATGGCTAATATTGCTCATTTCTGAAGATATAAAGCTTGGGTATAAATGGGCGATGCAGATAAGAAGCTTGTATCGATCAGAGGAAATAGAGCCTATTCTTACTTCGATCGACGATTCAGAAGGATATTTAAAACAAAGAAATGTAGCACTGTGCATCCTTGAACTCTCCGAAACCGAACCAGGGAGAAAACTTCGCCAGCTGAATTCACTCATCCGCTTTTACAAGCTGGATTGCGAGCTACTGGTTATTCATGGTAGTGAGGATGATCAGGTGTTGCGGGCAGTTCGGGATTGTGGAGGGAAATTATTGAAGCGGTCTGATAGTCCTGAGTCGCCGGAACTTCTGGAGCTACTCAAAAAGTTGATCGCGAAGCGGACAGGCGCTAGCTATCGTGAGCTGGCAGACAGTAGCGCCAAGCTTGCACGTCTAGAGGAACGAATCTCAGCCAGTCAAGACCGACTGGCTGAAATCCTAGCAAGTTTAGGCTTGCTAAATGATTGTCTCTTTGGGGGTCCCAACCATACCGGGTGGGACAGACGGTTAGACCGTCTGGAGGAACAGAATAGTCAACTAGAGAAGTTGTTGGAACAAGTAGAACAAGGGTATCAATCTGATATGGCTGTTTTTAAAAACCAGATGGGTTTTTTGTTTGTTCGTTCAATCTTGCGGCTTGTCTTAGTAGGTGGATGGAATTGGATCTTAGAGAATCCGTTTAAGTTTGCTGGGATGGTCGTGGGATTTGTGACTCTGGCAATAACTTTAATTTTTAACTAGAAGCAGCAGAAATTGGGCGATCGCAACAATCCATAGAAATGATCGGATTAGGTCTGGGTGACGATGCCCGAAGGCTGCCAGCAAATCTCGGACGACATCATCCATTGAAGAGTCAAATACGATCCATTGCAGTTTAGCCAAATTGGGAGGGATATTGCGATCGTCCAAGACGACGGGGAAAACTGGCTTGCCTAACCGTTGAGCAATGTTCACTTCTTTCTGACACCAGGGGCTGGCAGTTGATGCTTCAGAGACAAGGATGACAAAATAATCACTCTGGATGATTCCTTTCCAAATCGCTTCCTCCCAGGGGCTCCCGCCAGCGATATCATCCCAGTCAACCCACACGTCACAGAATAATTCCAACTCTTCGCAAAGCCGTTCTGCTATTTTCTTATCGCGGCGACTGTAACAAAGGAAAGCCTGCATAGTACAACTATACTCCTTTCAATATCCGCATTGTCTCCGGTTCCCCCTCAAGGTCTGGGTAATAGTAGGGCTTAGTCAGCGATTCATTACAACCAGTATGTTGACACTTCATTTTCCTTTATCCTTTTGATACAGCTAAATTTGGCGATCGCTTATGGATTATCTACCCCTACTATTACCATCTGCAATAGGGTTTGTGATTGGATTCCTTTGTCACTGGTGGTTTTTCGGTCGGTTAGACCCAGTGCTTCAGAAGCAACTGGAACTACTGGTAAGAGACCGATCAACGGCTAAACGGTTAGTCCGGGGACTTAAGAAGAAACACAAGCACCGTAGTCTTCGGTGGTGCCAGGAAAAGGCAATTAATGATTTAAGGCGCGATCGCAGGGCATAGGGACGTTGTAGGAGGATGTAGGTTGCTAGCCAGTAAGATTTAATCGTTGGAACAGTTCCAAACTTTGTGGCGATATTACTGCTGCCCCCTCTGGGACTATAACGACCTCGACAACTTCTGACCCCCAGATAGGATCATCCCAAAACCATTCTGGGTGGCGCTCGTAATACCAATAACGGCACCCAGCCCACCATTTGTAAGCTTTCCAAAATCCATGAGCAATAATAGAGCGCTCTACATATAATCCCGGTCTGTCTTCCTCCACGTTAATTCCATTCGCCGTAAATATTACTGACGACTCCTCGATGCGTCTAGTCCAGGGGAGGGGTTGCGCTTCGGCGTATCCATTCCTTGCCATAACCTTCCATTTATCTTGTGCAACCGACACGTACTCAGCTTCATCCCTCCGAACTACCGGCAGTGGTTCAGCCATCAAGAATCCTCTATCTACCCACATTTGATACTCTCTCTTATTTCCCCATAAATTGACCTCATAGCCATGGACGCTTAACCTCTCGGTTATTTGGAGAGGCAAGGACTCAGCCACCACCTGGGAGTCACTCCATTTGCCGTAAACGGAACTCGACATGATGGGGACAACCGGCGCTCCCTGAAGGCGATCGCGCCAGTAATTTAACAAGTGGCTGCTGTCGGGGGGGTACTTGTCGAGTTCCTCAAGTAGATCGAGGATGGCTTCTACAATCAGCTCTGTTGGATATTTCCCCTCCATCGCAGACATGGACTTGAAAACCTGACCCCGACGAGCGGGGATAGGGGAGTCAAGATATTTAGTAAGTTGAGTGCGGATTTTCTCAAAGTCTTTATCTTGTTGAATTTCTTTTAATGTTTCCTTCATGTTTCCTATGTTTCATTAAAACCAGCAAATCAAGATAGTAAGCCAATCAACCTTAGATTCGACTCTTTCAAGCCTATCAAGCCTTTTTTGGTCAACGTCAAACGCTTTATCAATAAAGGGTTTGGGCTTAGGTAAAGGTAAATTGCCGAGAATACGTTCCCTGTCAAGAATGGATTGAATCTCTTGCTCGTTCACAATTAAAACAGCCTATTTTTAGTACAATTGTATCCATCGACAATATCTTTTACCATCCCCCAGATAATCAACCTGAAGCAGATGCTCGAAGAGGGCGGCTTGGATCTTGAGGATTTGTCAGATGTCCCACCAGACCCACCACAATGAAACACACAGAAATGAAACACACAGAACAGATAGATTATTGCTTTTGGCGCTTACTAATTTATGAACTAAAGTACCCCCGCCCAGATGTATTGACAGAATCGCACTGGTTTAAATGGCTGCCTTTACGGTGCAGAGTTGCCCTGAATGTTGTCCTCAGATTCAGGACTCCGGTACCCAGCGGAATAACTTCTCCGGAGTGGAGCGATATTTGGGGAGGATGGTATGACGAAATACCATTCTGATGAAAATATTACTGACGACTCCTCGATGCGTCTAGTCCAGGGGAGGGGTTGCGCTTCGGCGTATCCATTCCTTGCCATAACCTTCCATTTATCTTGTGCAACCGTCACGTACTCAGCTTCACCCCTCCGGTTTAGGCTGGAGGGGTTTAGCTATTATGCTGTAATTAGATGGTAAACGCCGGGGGTTACAGCTCTACTCCTGGAGCCTCCGGTTCTGTATCCCGTTCATCGTCAAAGGCTTCTTTTACTCCTGAGCCAACAGAATTTTCTATCATACTTTCAGCCTTATCTGGATCTGAATAAAGCAGCTCCAGGAACTCCATCGAGGGAACTCCACAACTATGAGCATAAAAACCAACCTCCGACATGATCCGCTCCTCGGATTGTCGCAGATACATCGACAAGCAGTGGTGGGCTTGTGTTGTGGGTTTGCGCTTTGTACGGAAGAACGCTAGTGCATTTAACAATCGATCTTCATACGGGGCTAAGGGGCGTAAGTACAGCCGTTTAGGTTCCATGTTGACTTTCTATCACTACGGCTCTAGCGTATCTCACAAAATCAAGGAAAAAGTAACTAATTAGAATATCTTATGGTGGTAAAAGTTACTTTTTCGATAAATTATGCTATTCTGACTTTAGTTACTAAACAGACCTCCACACACGGCTTTTAGTAACTAATTGCTCGTTTCCACCAGCTCCCCCAGTGCCAGCCCGCACTGGCAAGAGAGCCAAACCCCTCCCCCTATGCCAACCTGCATAGGTTAAAAGGAAAAGCGAGGGAATAGGTGGGCAGCTTCTGAACACATTGTTTTTAAAAACACACATAGGAGACAAAATGCCAGTGCCTTTGAAGGTTCAGAGCGTGGTGCAAATCGTCGCCATGCAGATTCCTCAACTCTGCCATGTTCCTACCGAACATGAATCACGGGAAGTTGACGCAATCATCGACAGGGCGATTGATATATACGATCGCATTTTCGACAAGCTGGGAGACGACGAAACCACCCCCAAAGGGAGTCCACGGAATCCACAGTTACTGCTGCACCAATGCAAAATTGATAACGTCTATGCAGATGAGCAGCCGAGTTGGTTTCCAATTGAGTTTATGCCCCCAGAGGGAAAACTAGTGATATTTCAGTTTGCAGCCTGCGAACCTTCAGATCACGTTCTATCTATTGGGTACCAACAAGACTGCAATTACTTCAATTTAGACGATAAGCAGTTCGGTGTCTTGCCACTTTATTGGCTAAACATCCCTCCATGTCCACACGTACCTTAAGAAAATGAAAACAGCACCAAAACCCACTTTAGGAACCAGGGAATGGCTTGCGGGGCTTATGCTCCAAGAACTGGTCAACGCTTTTAACTTCAACGCAGGCATTGAAGAGAAGCTAGAGGAAAAAATTGACTCTCTGATCACAGACGCCATTCAGATTGCTGATAAAGCCTGTGCCGCCTTAGCAACTAAACCACCCATTTACTTTAAATTTCCGTCAACACAGAAATTGCAATGGGCGAAGCCTTCACATTTAAAAGGTTCGCAGGAATGGATAGCCGTAGAGGAAAACCATCCAGTTCCATATTGTATTGTTTTGGCTTTAGATTTCGATGGGGAAGTACACCCTTCGTATTTTGAGTCAAAAACCATAACTTGGCGGTCAATGAGGTTTCCCCTGGAGGAACACTTACCCGTGATTCCGAATGTAACCCATTGGCTGCCAATCTTCTTTTTCCCTGCAACTGATGCCACTGACTAAGCATGAATACATCGCCCTGGAGCTGCTCAAACTTTTTCTCCCCCAGGGCCTCAGTCCGGACTTCGCGATTGACCTATCGTTTAAGGTCGCTCAGACCTTTTGCAATTACAACAAGGAAGGCAAAGATGAATCACACCAATCACACCAATTGGCTTAAACAGAAACAACGACCCAAGATGCCTCAGCAAACTTATAAGCCATGGGTGGTATTTAACTACGTCCACGGGAGACCCTACGAAGTTTGCCAATACTCCATCCGAGCGGATGCAGAGAACCACAAGCGATTTTTGGAGCGATTTCTCTCTAATCCTCGTGTCACCGTTGCATTTGTACCCCCAGAAGCACCGCCCACGCCTCCGACAGTCACCCCCGATCCAGATTGGGATTATGCACCGATTTGGGAAAAACTCGATCGGATCATCTTCGAGACTCGCCATCTCAAAAAAATCCTTGCTGAGCAGGAAAAGGCTTCTGACCAGGGAGACGCAGCAACCTCAGCCTGGTCGAGCAAGCTCAACAAACACCTGAACTTCATCGGGCAATGCCTCGGTGATATCCCAAACCCTCTTGATCAAGGATAATTAAACTGTCAAATTAGAAAAGTAATCAAGACGATCCACTAAATCGTCTTGGTTACCTCAAAAAACTTAAATGAGACCACTAGTCTACCATCTCCGAGCCCCTCCTGTGTGCGATCGCGATCGCGTCCATCTTTACCAAAAACTTACACAGGAGAGTGTCACCGTGACAGCTAATACACTTGGATCAGATGTACTTGATGTACTTGCCCCAAATAACATAGATGCAGAGGAAGACATTCTAGGCGGCATATTACTTGATCCAAATGCAATGGATCGGGTAAAGGATATCTTGGTGGCGGAAGCGTTTTTCGTGTCAGCCCATGAAATTATTTTTCGGGCAATCAAGTCTTTAGATGAGGAAGGACAGCCAACTGACTTTACAACCGTTACGACCTGGCTGTACGACCATAAACTGCTGGATAAGGTGGGGGGTCAGGGCAAGATAGCACAGCTTCTGGGGCGAACAGTATCAGCCGTCAATATCGACAAATACGCGGAATTGGTGATGGACTGTTACCTGCGACGTCTTCTGATGCAAGACGGATGGGAACTTGCCAAACTCGCGGCGGATAGGTTCAACCCACTCGACACCGTAAATGACATTGCTCGGCGAAAGCTTGAGAAAATCCTTAGCATCAAAAGTTCGGCTAGGGAAAAGAGTTACCTCCGCTACCAAAAGTTGATCTCGGAGGTAGAAAACATCCAGCTAAAAATCAAAGATCCAGGGTTTCGACAATGGGAGCTTCAGAGTCTTGCCTCTAAGTATAGTACATCTGCTTCAGCACTAGAAGCAATCTGGTATCGCTCCCTTATAGAAAGCGAAGATGCCCCCTGTCAAACTTGGCAAGAGCTAGAGGCTGAGAAACAGGAAGTTGTTCAATGGGCGTTACATGGATTTGCACCGCTACCAGGATTGGTAATGCTTCATGCTCCCGGTGGAACCGGGAAGACCAGACTGTTTAATAGCTGGGCATTGTCAATTGCCACTGGAATTAACTGGGAGGATTTCCCAGTCACTGCCCCAGCTCGGCGACGGCGAGTCCTGTTCGTTCAGACTGATGAATTAAGGTCTGAGATGTTCAACTCTCTTAGACAGACTGGTTTTACCGGGGATGAAAACATTGAGTTTAAAATGAAATGGTCTATTGATAATATCCCGGCGTTGGTTGAAGATCTGCCACGGTTTCGTGATGGAGTTGTCCTGATCGATTCGTTGACTAGTATTAACACTGGTCTAATCAGTGAGAATGACGTTGAGTACGCCAAGCCCTTACTTGTCCTCCGAAAACTTGCAGAAGAGTATAACTGTTGCATTGTCCTTTTACACCATTCCAGCCGAGAGGGAAACGTCAGGGGAACCAGTGCGTTAGAGAGTGCATGCTCGGTAGTCCTCAAGCTATCTTTCGATCCAGATGACCCAACCCCAGATAGCCCCAAGCGAATATTGGAATTTCAAAAAGCTCGGATGCGCCGCCCAGCTCGTTATGCAATGGAGTTTGTCGAAGAATTTAACGAGTTTGGATCGCCAAGGTTAAATTGGTATTGTCGTGGAGAATACAAAAAGGAAGACATTGATCTTCCCTTGAAAGACAGAATAGTCAGGTTTTTGACCGCTCACCGTAACGTTAGATATGAATGCACTGAGTTATCACATGAGGTTGGTGGCAGTTTGGGGGCTATTCGCCGCGCTACTGGGCGATTGGCGAAGGATGGCATCATCTCATCTGTCGAAGGATCAAACCGCCGAATGCAGTATTTTCTATCTTGGCTTGGAGATGATCCTCCCAGGGATCCAAGTGGAGATGGATCAGACCCGGATCACTCACCGGATCACTCGCCAAACCTAGACACAGATAGCTTTTCAGGATTGAGTGATCCTGGATCACTCAATCAGGGGGGGGGCGAGACCGAAAATTCTCTAAACATGAGTGATCCTGGATCACTCAACGGATCGCGAAATCTTGAAGCCCAGGCACTACATGGAATCCAGGAATTGAAACCGAGTGATCCATTGGCTGATCCGAAACCTGTTGATGCGATCGCCGATCAGATAGATGATCAGGTAGATGAATGTATATCAACCATTAAAAACCTTCAAGCCAAAGTGTCCAATAAAGTCCCGGAAAAAGAGCTTTTAGAGTTTTCACAAAAACTAATTGAAGCTTACGCTCAGGAGCTTGCCTGGACGACGGCTCAGGTAAAGCAGGTGCGATCACAGGTGTTAGCAGAAACCTCCACCGGGGAAACTGTTGCCGACCCAACCGACGCGATCGCCCCTGGTGTTGAGGAAGCTTCCACCGGGGAAACCGTTACCGACCCAACCGACGCGATCGCCCCTGGCGTTGAGGAAGCTTCCAC